>NZ_MBEM01000001.1:0-507 GCF_001954045.1 Mycobacterium sp. SP-6446
AGTTCGCGGCGCTGCGCATCGTCGCGCTTCTTGAGCATCGGCCAAGACATCCACTCGGACACCGTCATCGCGGAACGGCCCACCGGTGCGGGCAGCCCCGGAATGAGCTGGCCGTTGGCCCGTATCGGGAAGGTATGCAGCGTGGCCAGCGGAATGCCGTAGTACTCCGCGATGTTGGCCGCGGACTGTTCGCCGATGGCGCTGGTGAGCACCAGGTCGGCCCCCTCGGCCAGCGACATCAGCGTCTTGCCGATCTCCTCCCAGAGCTGGTTGAACAGCCGCTGATCTTCGCGCACCAACGCGGTCAGTTCCCGGACCTTCCAAAAGCTCCGGAACAAACGGGTCAAAAGGTCGCGGTGCACGTCCTGCCACAGTCGCGCGTCCGGCCCAAACTCGGTCGCCCTGAGCCCGGCCGACTCGACGAATTCAACCAGGTCAGGCGGAACCGCGATGTACACGTCGTGACCGCGGCGCAGCAGTTCACGGCCGACTGCGACGCAGGGCTCC
>NZ_MBEM01000002.1:0-12614 GCF_001954045.1 Mycobacterium sp. SP-6446
GGTGCCCTGTTCGGCCAGCTTGGCCTCGACTTGCTCGCGGGTGGCGTGGTCGATCCAGCCGGGCAGCTGGTGGAAAAAGCGGCGAATCACCGCCACCTGCCCGACGCCAAGCTTGCCCTCGCGCTGCGCGGCGGCTGTCGACGCCAACACCGGCGGCAACCGCTCGCCGGTCAGGGCTTGCCGGGGCCCCAGATCTGCGGCCTCGTTGATGCGCCGGGTAGCTTCGGCGCGGCTGATCAGCGTCCGTTCGGCGATCGCATGGGAGAGCTTGCCGCCCAACTCTTCCGGGGTGGCCTGGCGGCCCAGGGAATTGATCAGCCGATGCTCAGCCGCCGGTAGCCGGCGGCGCAGCCGCTCATAGCGCTCCAACAAGCCCAATTGCTCAGGGGACGTCAACGCCTCGAAGTCGAATCCGGCCGTATCGTCAAACGCGGCATCCAAGGTATCGAAGGCCGCCGTCAGCGCCTCTCGATCGACAACCCCGTCCGGACTCATACCGCCAAACTAGGCCGGCCCACCGACAGAAAACGTTGACTTGTGACCATTGGAACCAAAGTGACACAAGAAATTTCAGCCAGCGAGGAGACCGGCCTCTAGCTCCCGTCGAGCCACGGCACGGCCGTGGTCAACACATCGGCGCCGTCGGCGGTGATGGCGACGGTGTCTCTGCGGAAGACCGCCCCGACCCCCTCCTGCCACACGTAGCCGGTGATCGCCAGCACCATCCCGGCCTCGAGTTGATCGTGTTCGCCCGCGGCCCAAAGCGTCTCGGATACCACCGGCGGGTCGAAACCTAATCCCAGACCATGCCCGACGGGCATCGGGGGTACCGGCTCACCGGCCGCTGCATAGGCGGCGAGCAGCTCATGGGTCGACGCACCGGGACCACACGCCGCAATCATCTTGTCGTACAACGCCTTTGACCGGTCGAATAGGTCGCGCACCGGTCCGTCGTCGATGCCGCCGGCGGGGCGGGTCCGGCCCACCTCGGCGACATAACCACCCGTCAGGGCGCCGGCCGCGAATGCGACAAGGTCGCCGGACCGCACCTCGGTATGCGCTGCAGCGCGTCGCCACGGGTGTTCCCGCGAGGTCACCCAGGCGCCGTCCTGGGTGGCCGGCGTGCTCACTCCACCCGCGGCCATGGCCTCCAGCAACGCCCCGGTCAACGTCCGCTCGGACACCCCCGGCCGTAATTCGCCGACAGCAGCGGCGAGTCCGGTCTCGGCGACGCGGAGCGCCTCGCCGATCGCGGCGATTTCATCGGCCGTCTTGATGCGGCGCGCCGCGCGCATCGCAAGCTCGGCGTCGACGAGCTCGGCACGCGGAAACGCGTCGGGCAACAAGGCCGCGAAAGTCGGTGTGAGCGCATCGGTTCCGACTCGGCGCGCCGCTTCGGCACCGTCGATCTTCTTCAGGACGTCGATCAGCGTCATCGGATTCCACGCCAGCCCGTACAGGTGGTCGTGGCCGATCTCCTCGGGAACTCCTTCGTCGTCGGTGCTGTTGAGGTAGATGTCTCCGGTCGCGCGCACCACCACACACATCGGACCGAACGGTCGTGTCCCGGCAATCCACAGCTGCGGGGCTCCGGTGACGTAACGAATATTGGCCTGCCGGCCGAGGACCAAGATGTCGAGGTTGTGGGCGTCCATCTGGGCCAGCGCCCGCTCCCGGCGTCCGGCCCGCAAGGCCGGCGCGTCGGCCGAAACTTCAGTCGCCATAAGGGGAGTAGGGGTAGTCAGTGATCGGGGTGAAGCCGTCTTCGTTGATCACCACGATCTCTTCACTGCGGTAGCCGCCGGTCCCGTCCTCCCACACCACCGGTTCCAAAACCAGGACCATGCCGGGCGGAAAGACGAAGTTGTCGTCAAATTCCGCGCCGAGATCCGTTCCGATCATTGGGGTTTCGGCGGGGTAGGTACCGATACCGTGGGCCAGGTAGAAGTGCGGCAGCCACGGCTTGCGGCCACCGTTGGCGGCAATCGCCGCCCGCGCGAGATCGCCCGACGTCGCACCCGCTTTGGTCACCGCGAGCACGGCGTCCAGAATGTGTCGCCACTGACGGAATTGATCTTGTTGCTTCGGTGTGGGTTGCCCGCCGACGATCCAGGTGCGGCCGAAGTCCGAGCAATACCCGGCATAGGTGATGCTGATGTCGGTCCACAGCACATCGCCGGCGGCCAGTTCGCGATCGGTGGGCAGCAGCGGCAGCGCGAGATCGCCGTGGGTCGTCCATACTCCGGCTTCCCGCGAACTCGGCATCACCTGCCAGATCGCCTCCAGCATGTTGGTGGTGGCGCCCAGCTCGAAAGCGCGCCGTACCAGCGTGGCGGACAGCTCGGTCTGCCGCACTCCCGGCGCCAACGCCCGCTGCACATCCACGATCGCTTCTTCGGTGATGCGGGACGCCCTGCGCAGACAAGAAAGCTCATCGCGCGTCTTGACCAACTGCGCCGCACCGACCACGATCGCCGCATCCGTCGGCGCGCCCGCAGGGAAGAGTTTTCGTGACGCGCGGCGCATGGCGCCGGTCAGTTCGTCGACGGCGATGCTCGCTCCCGCGGGGACCAGTTCGGCCAACTCGGCAGCGAAATGCTCGACGCCCTGGTCGAATTCGAGGTAGGCGGGGCCGTGCAGATGGTCCTCGGGCACCGGTGCTTCCGCGTACCCACCGCTGCGGAACGGCATAAACAGGTGCGGATGTTCGTCATCGGCCAGCACGACCGCCACCGGGCGCTCTACGTGCGACAGGCCCGCATCCAAAAGCGGCCAGCTGACACCGGTCGCATACGTGACGTAGCCGTTCATCAGGAGGATCAGTGCGTCGATCCCGTGGTCGGCCATCGCCGACCGCAGCCGCGTTCCGGTCTCCGCGCGCATGCGGGCGCAGTCCGGCTCATCAGGAATGTCGATGACCGAGCCGCGGGCGGCGAGAGAGTTTGCCATCGGTCAATAGGATACGCAGACGGGACCGCCGGGTAATAAGGTGAAGCGCGTGAATCCGCTGCAGCGGGTGGCGCGAAATCCAGCGGCGTACCGGCGGCTGTTGTTGCCGGGACGGGCCATCGCCGAGACGCTCGAATCGCTGCTGCGCTTCGCCAGCGGTGGCCGGGTCGGGGTCCTGGACCTCGCCGGGCTGCCCAACGTGCAGATCACGACCTCAGGCCGCAAAACGGGCCTCGCCCGGACGGCGACGGTCCAGTACGTCCCCGACGGGGACGGCATGGTCCTGGTCGGCTCCAACTGGGGCCGGGAGTGCCACCCGTCGTGGTCGGCGAATCTCAAAGCGACAGAACGTGTCATCGTGCGCCGGCGCGGCCATCGGTTCGTCGCGAAGGTGCGGCTGCTCAGCGGGATCGAACGCGATAGGGCCTGGGCCACGGTCGTGGCGCACTGGCCCAACTACCAGATCGCGCAAGATCACGCCGAGCCGCGCCAGTTCAGGCTGTTTCGTCTTACGCCGGCGCCGTGATTCAGGCTGAAGCGAGCGCGTCGAAGATCAGCTTGGCGTAAGTCGCCGTGCGCTCCGAACCGAGGATTCCGGGTCCCATCTTGTTCATGACGTACGCGACGGTGGCCCGCCGATCGGGACACATCAACACCATCGAGCCGCCCCATCCACCCCAGAAGCAGATCTTCTTGTCCGGAACATAGGGGAGGGCCTCGGTCCCGGCCAGTCCATATCCGAGGCCCCAGCGCAGCGTCGCCGGTATGACGAGGTCGGTCCCGTTGGCCTGCTCGTCGAAAATCATCTCGACGGTCTCCGGCCGCAGCAGTCGCACGCCACGGGCCGTGCCTCCCAACGAGATCGCCGACAGGATCGCGGCCAGCGAACGCGCATTCCCGTGGCCGTTGAGGGCGCCCATGTCGGCGTCGCGCCAGGCCCGTGTGTTCGCGGCGTCGGCGTTGGGCGGTGGGCCGCTGAACGTCTTGCGCATCGGGCTCTCTTCGGGCAACAGGTCGAGTGGCAGCTCGAGGGGGGGCGGCGCGATGACCTCGGCGATGCGGTCGTAATCGGCGGGCGCGGCCCCGATCTGGAAGTCGGCGCCAAGCGGGCGGGCGATCTCGTCGCGGACGAACTCCTTGAGCGTGCTCCCGGTGACCCGCCGGATTACCTCGCCGATGAGATGGCCTTGATTGTGCGCGTGGTATCCCGAGGCCGTGCCCGGTTCCCACCAGGGCGCCTGCCGGGCGAGGGCCGCGGTCGACTTGTCCCAGTCGTACATGTCCTCGGTGGTGAACGGTAGGTCCCAGCCGGATACCCCCGACGTGTGCGACAGGATGTGACGAATCTCGATGTCCTGCTTGCCATTTGCGGCGAACTCCGGCCAGTACGCGCGGACCGGCGCGGCCGGTTCGATCAGGCCGCGGTCGATGAGCATCAGGGCGGCCAGGCTGGTGACGGTCTTCGTGGAGGACCACACGTTGACGATCGTGTCCTTGGCCCAGGCGGTTGTCCGCGCGGCATCGGTGAAGCCGCCCCAGATGTCGACGACGGATTCGCCGTCGATGTCGACGGCGATGCAGGCGCCGACCTCTTCACCGGAGACGATGTTGTCGGCCAGAGCGACCAGGACTTTCTCGAACCGCTCGTCGCAGTGTCCGTGAATCGCGTCCATGGCTGTTACCGTAACCCGCTTGCGCCGTTCAGATCGCGGCGAAGTTAATCCGGCGCAGGCTTGCCCCGTCCGGGCGACAATGGTCGCCATGACGGAGTCCGCGGCGCTGTGGGGCAAGCGCGACGACATGATCGTGCGCGGGCGTCTGCCGTACAACGCCGAACCACCGGCCGCAGTGTTGGCGCGCAGCGACGTCACCCCGATCGACGCGTTCTACGCGCGCAACCACGGCCCGGTCCCCGACATCTCGCCACTGCAATGGCGACTGAGGGTGGGCGGGTGCGTGGACGAGCCGCTCACCCTGACGTACGACCGGCTGACGACGGATTTCGACCGGCACAGCGTGGTGGCGACGCTCGCGTGCGCCGGCAATCGGCGTGCCGAGATGCTGCGGGTGCGACCGATCCCGGGCAAGGACCCATGGGCGCACGGGGCGATCTCGACCGCGCGGTGGGGCGGGGTACGCCTGGCGGATGTCCTCGCGGCCGCGCGATACCACGATGATGACGGCCTGCACGTCGCATTCGAAGCTCCGGACGTCGCCGAGGAGGCCCGGCCGGTCCAGTCCTACGGCAGCTCGATCCCGCTGAGCAAGGCGCTGTCAGGGGAAGTGCTGCTGGCGTTTGAAATGAACTCCGAACCGCTTCCGCGCGCCCACGGCGGTCCGGTTCGCGTCGTGGTGCCCGGGTATGTCGGCGCGCGCAGCGTCAAATGGGTCACGGGCATCCGGGTGCAATCCGGCCCGTCGGACAACTACTTCCAGGCCCTCGATTACCGCATCCTGCCGCCGGAAGCCGATGCGGATACCGTCGGGCCGGGTGAGGGCATCCCGCTGTCGTCGCTCGCGCTCAACTGCGACATCCTCGAACCCACCGACGGCGACCAGGTACCGGCGGGTGAGCTGACCATCCGCGGCTACGGGATCGCCGGCGACGGCCGCAGCGTCGAGCGCGTCGACGTGTCGATCGACAACGGGATCACGTGGCGGCAGGCCGATCTGCGCCCGGCGCCCAGCAAATGGTCGTGGCGGCCGTGGTCGCTGAGCGTCGACGTCGAACCGGGGCCCTTGCGCATCGCCGCGCGCGCCTGGGACGACACCGGTGCGTTGCAGCCGGAATCGGTGGCGTCGCTGTGGAATCCGCGGGGATACGGCAACAATGCCTGGGCCGTAGTCCCCGTGTCAGTCGCGTGACGGACGGCGACGCCGGCTTAGCCGCCCAGCCCCTTCTTGACGGCTGCATCCTGCTTCTGGGCGACATCGTTGACGAAGTCGTCGGGCGGCAGTGAGTCGGTCGGCCCATAGAACTCGAGCGTGACGAACGCCTTGCCCTCGGTGAACAGCAGGATCAACACGCCCTTCGACTTGTCCGGGGCGTTCCCCGACAGCGTGGTTGCGCCGGTCCCGACGTTGACGGTCCCCGTCTGGGGGTCTTTGATGTTGGCGGCCAGGCCCGGCTTCGCCGCGTTCAGCGCATCGGTAGCCGCTGCGGGGTCGCTCAGCACCTGGATGGTGTCTTTGATGACGTGGCTGTTGTCTTGGGTGCTAAACGTCGTGGCGACCCCGGGTTGACCGTTCGGGTTGCTCACCGGCGGGCTGCCGTTGAACTGCACCGGCGCGTTGATGTCGGTCGCCTGGATCAACAGCCCGGTGTAGTCGCTGGGCTGCGCCGGCGCCGACGAAGCCGGCGCAGAGCTGCTGGTCGAGGTGGCAGACGTGGCCGACCCCGACTTCGTCGTCGACGTGGGCGACGACGTCTTGTTTCCGCCGCATCCGGCCACCGACACCGTCAGCGCCGTTGCCGCGGCTACGGTCGCGACCACCGTCCGGGAAATCCTCATCGCACCATGCTCCTTCCGGGTTGCCTGGGGCGACGCACTCGACTTCGTCCGCCCGAAACGCACAGTACAGTGCGCGCGTCGATCGGGGTCCCGGTGAGCCGGTTACTCCAGCTGATCCCGCAGGGATCGCAGGGTATTGGCCAGGATGCGCGAAACCTGCATTTGTGAGACGCCGATTCGCTCCGCGATCTGGCTTTGGGTCATCGATTCGAAGAACCGCATATGCAAAACCTCCCGCTCGCGCTGCGGCAGGGCGGACACCAGCACGCGCACGGCTTCCCGGTTGGTGATGTGGTCGATCTGGGGGTCGATGGCGCCGATCGCGTCGGCAACCAGACGTGGCTTGCCCGAGCCATCACCCACCGGGGCGTCCAGGGACTCCAGCTGGTAGGCGTCGCCGGCAACGAGGCATTCGATGACCTCCTCGCGGGGGACTCCCAGCGCGTGCGACAGCTCGGAGGCGGTAGGCGCTCGCCCGAGCGTTTGGACCAGGTCAGCAGACGTCCTGCTGATCTGGATGTGTAGCTCGCGCAGCCGGCGCGGCACCCGCATGCCCCAGCTGTAGTCGCGGAAATAGCGCCGGACCTCGCCCATCATGGTGGGGATCGCGAAGCCGATGAAGCTGGGTCCCTTGGCCGGGTCGAACCGGTTGATGGCGTTCATCAGCCCCAGGCGTGCAACCTGGGTCAAGTCGTCGAGGCTTTCGCCGCGGCGCCCGAAGTGCCGGGCCACGTGGTCGGCCAGGGGTAGGCATCGGGCGACGATGCGTTCGCGCTGCTGCCGGTATTCGTGCGACTCGGCGGGCAGCTCGCTCAGATCCAGGAACATGCCGACGACGTCGTCGTATGAATCGTCGGATTGTGTGGTCGTCGATCGGTTAGGGCGGGGTGGAGCAATTACGTCGATCATCTGCTGAACCGCCTCCTGCAGACTCAGCTTGTGGTGAAGACGCAGACGCGCGAACAGGTTTGCACCGCACACACTCCCTCTGAGCGTGCGCGGCGAGACTGTGCGCGCAGTCGTCCACCACTACACCCGTTTCAACGACGGGTCGGTTGTCAACAGCGCACCCGGTACTGAGGGGAAGGTGGCGAAAGCGATATCGCCGTAGCCACGCATGCCCAGCAGCCGTGTGGGCTGATTGGCCGCTTTGAGCTAAACGGCGACGTGTCCAGAACGGACGTCGCCTTTGATAGTACCTCTCATGGCATGAACCGGCGATCGGGCACCCGGGTCGATCTTGAATACGAGTAGATCTTGCGCACGCGTAAATCATGCGGTAAGCACCCACAACGGTGCGTCGGAACGCATCTTTGTGCTGATTGTGGAATGGGTGCCATGAGTGATCGCGACCTGCTGACCGGGCGTGGCGCGGTGGTCTCCGGCGGCAGCCGCGGCATCGGGCGCGCCGTCGCCGAACTGCTCGGCAACCTCGGCGCCGGCGTGGTGGTCAACGGGCGCGACGCCGGCCCGGTGCGCGAGACCGTCGCGGCGATCACCGCATCGGGAGGACGGGCCACGCCGGTGGTCGGAGCGGCCGACGACGAGCGCATTGCGGAGGCCCTCGTCGACGCATGCACGAGGACATTCGGGCGACTCGACATCCTGATCAACTGCGCCGGCATTGCCGAGCCGACCGGTTCCTCGATCCTGACTATCGCGCCCGAGGAGTTCGATCGGCTAATCAGCGCCCACCTCGGCACGGCGTTTCACACCTGCCGAATCGCGGCGCGTGTCATGGCGGCCCAAGGCCACGGGACGATCGTCAACACCAGTTCGGTGGCTTTCCTCGGTGACTACGGCGGCACCGGTTACCCGGCGGGCAAGGGCGCCGTGAACGCCCTGACCATCGCCATCGCCGCGGAACTCAAAGCCCACGGCGTGCGGGCCAACGTGATATGTCCCGGCGCGAGGACACGGTTATCGACCGGCGCCGACTACGAAGCGCACATAGAGGACCTGCACCGGCGCGGGTTGCTCGACGAGATAACCATGCGGGCGTCGCTGGACAGCGCTGCGCCGGCGTTTGTGGCCCCGCTCTACGCCTACCTCGCCAGCGACCTGGCCCGGGACGTGACGGGCCAGATCTTCGTTGCCGCAGGCGGATTCGTCGGCCGGTTCGATCGCCCGGCGCCGCGCGTGTTGGGTTATCGCGACCATCGCGACGCCGAACCGTGGTCGATTGCGCAGCTGCACAAGATGATCGGCGGCGACTAGGCGATCAGCGGGAAGACCACGAGTAGCGCCCCGTAAGCGACGGCGATCACCGTCGCACCTGCCAGGCTGATCCGGCCCGATGCCCCGTCGATGGGGTCAAGCCAGCGCCGGAAGGGCCGAGAAGCGGCCGGGACGAGCACCCACTGCAGCAACGCGATGCTGATCACGTTGCCGACGAACATCGACAGCGACTGGCCGACGCCCAGACGGCTCAGCACCGGCGACAGCCACGTGGCGAGCACCATGACGGTCGGGTAGAGGCACAGCAGCACCAGCATCGCGGTCTTCCATCCCGGCGTAATCCTGGTGTGCCCCTGGTCAATTCGGATCGTCGACCCGAATGGGGCGTTGTGCGGAAGCTCGGCGAAGTCTCGGGTCAGTTTCCCCCGCAGGCGGGGCAAGGCTTCCCGCCGTTCCGGCGAGCCGACCCACGCCGCCAACTGTTGTGCTGTACGGAACCGCAGCACCGACATCCACTGCCCCGCGGAATCCGCCGGAAAGACGGCGGTGCCTTGGTATCCCGGAAAGACGGAGCTGCTGCGAGTCAGATCGCCCTGCGCGGCAGTGAATTCGGATTCGCTTCCGGCGGCCACGCTGTGCAGAAAGATACCGACGTTGCCGGGCGGTGGTTCACCCTCGACAAGGATCAGGTCGGAGGTGCACCGCCAGCAGCTCTGGGCCTCGCCGTCGCTGAGTACCGCTCGGCGTTCAGGGCCGTCCAGCCATGCGTCGAGCCGATCCGCACTGTCGAACGAGACCTCGACGGCCCAATCGAGCCGGTTTCCTTGAACCGATTCGCGCGCGCTTACGTATCCAAGGGAGTGACGGGCGCACGCTTCGTACGCGGCTACCCACCGGCTGAACCGCTCAGGGTTGGAGGGCGGATGGAAGATCGTGATCGCGGAGGCCCCAGCAGACATACGAGCTGTCTACCACCACCGAGACGGCCGCTTCGGGTCCTTGTCGTCGGCGCCGGCGTCAGCGGGATCTCGGTCGCCAGGGGATTGCTGCGCGACGGCCACGATGTCACGGTTTTCGATCAGCGCACCGACACACGGGCGGGCGGCGGCGCCGTGACCATCTGGTCCAACGGCGAGACCGTGCTGCGACAGCTCGGCGTTGACATGGACGGCGCCGGTCAGCTGCTGTCCAGCGTTCAGGTCATGACCTCACGCGGGCACCGCATCGCCAACCTCGACGTGACCACGATGGTGAAACGGCTAGGCGCGCCCGTCCGGATGGTGCCACGCCAGGTCCTCCTGGAAAGGCTGCTGGCCGGCTTCCCGACCCATCGCATTCGATGCGGCTCCCGCGCGGCGGGGATCGCCACCACATCCACCGGCGTGCGGGTCGAATTCGAGGACCGCACGGCGGTCGAGGGCGACTTGCTGATCGGCGCCGACGGCCTGCATTCGATGGTTCGCGATGTGGTCGGAGCGCAGACCGCGCGGCCGACGGGGTGGTGCAGCTGGCAGGGACTCGTCACGGTTCCGGAGCTACCCGACAAGGGCGTCGCGCTCATCGTGATCGGCGCACAAGGGAACACCGGCGTGTGGCCGGCGGGCGGCTCCGCGGTGCAGTGGTGGTTCGATCTGCCGTGGTCGGACGGCTTCGTGCGGCCGCACCGTCCGATCGAGGTGATCCGCTCCAACTTCACCGGCTGGTCCGATGCGGTCGACCTGGTGCTGGCGAAGTTGACCGACGAAGACCTGGCCGGCTCGCCGTACCCGCATTTTCGGCATCCGATTCCCGGTCCGTTGCACGCCGGTGCGGTGACGTTGCTCGGCGATGCCGCACACACCATGCCGCCGACGCTCGCTCAGGGAACCAACCAGGCCCTGCTCGACACCATGGTGTTGTGCAAGGCGCTGTCGGATTTCCGGGCGAACGGCGGCCGCGACCTGTCCGCGGCGCTGCGCAGCTACGAGCACACCAGGCGACGCCGAGTACGGGCCGTATCCCGCGTGGCTTCGCTGCAGGTCGCCCACGGCGAGTCCGTGCTGCGACCGGCGACCTGGATATCCGATCGGTTGCATACCTGGACCCTGACGACGTTCTTGCGCTTGACCAGTCATCGCCGGATGTCGGCGGAAATCGATCGCCGCCTCGGCGCCCCTTACCCGGTCGCGGCATGCCATCCGTGAACGAGCCCCTCACCGTTCGGGGCGATTTCGACGCACCGTCGCGCTGGCTCTGGCTCGTCAAGTGGTGCGTGCTGGCCGTCCCGCATTACCCCATATTGATCGTTCTGTACCTGGTGTATCCACCGCTCACGCTCGTTGCCGGCGTCGCGATCCTGTGCACCGGACGGTATCCGCGGCCCATCTTCGACTTCAACGTGGGAGTGCTGCGCTGGTCGTGGCGCGTCATGAATTACCGGTTCCCGATGAACAGCACCGACAAATACCCGCCCTTCACCCTCAAGTCCCGGCCGGACTACCCGGGCGACCTCGAAGTCGACTATCCGCAGCGGCTGACCCGATGGGCGGTCCTGGTCAAGTCGTGGCTGCTGGCGCTCCCGCAGATACTGCTGTGCTGGGCGATGGAACCCGTGCTGCAGGTGCTCACCGTCATCGCCGCGGTGACGCTCTTGTGCACCGGGTCGATCCCGTCGGGAATGTTCGATCTCCTCATGGGCATCGTTCGGTGGCGCTACCGGGTGGCGGTGTATGTTTCGTTGATGAGCGACCAATATCCGCCGTTCCGAATGGATCTAGGTAGTCGATAACGCGCGCTAATCCGTTGTTCCCCTACGTATATCGGTTTGGTCAGCCAATCTTCGACCGGCTTTTCTACAACCGATATCGTCGAGCGGCGATCGCCCACGCGACCGGCCGGCTGCTCTTGGTCGGTCTCGGGCCCGGGGCCGACCTGAAGTTCCTGCCGCCCGCGGTGACCTCAGTCGCGGCGGTGGAGCCGGTGGCCGCGTTCCGGCGGATGGCGTCGCGGCTCGCCGTTCGCCGGGGCGTTGCGGCCGACATCGTCGACGGGGCCGGCGAGTCGATCCCTTTCGCGGACAACAGTTTTGACTCGGTTCACCTCGGGCTGGTGCTGTGCTCGGTGGACAATGTGGCCGCGACACTGAGCGAGATCCGGCGGGTGCTGGTGCCGGGCGGCAGGTTGGTCGTCCTCGAGCATGTCCGCGGGGACGGTGCCACGGGCAGGTTGCAGGACCTGATCGCAACGCCGTGGTCCTGGGTGGCCGGGGGGTGCAAGCCGAATCGCCGGACCGGCGAGGCTATTGCCGCGGCCGGGTTCGATATCGCGGGACTGCGCGCCGTCCGGACCCCGGTTCCGTTCCCGTGCAAACCGCATCTGCAGGGATTCGCCACGTTGGTGGACTAACCCGCTACTCGACACTTACTGCGTCGATGATGTTGAGCCGCGCGGCGCGCCGCGCGGGCGGTGCCGAGCCGAGCAGGCTGATCGCCACCGCCCCGAGGGTGAAGGCAAGGGCCGTGGAGCTGGGCCGGAAGGCAACCTGGAAATTCATCATGTCTCCGCTGACGAGGCTGAACAGCCACTGGTCCGCACACCCGAACGCCAGGCCCAAAGCGCCGCCGACGACGCCGATGCCCGTCGCCTCAACGAGCACCATCTGCAGCGTGAATCGGCGGCTGGCGCCCATCGCCCGGAGCACGCCGATTTCGCGGCGCCGTTCGAGTACCGACAGCGTCAACGTGTTCAGCAGTGCCACTGCCGCCACGAGGACGACGATGATCCAGACGGCGTTGGCGATGAACATGCTCTGGTGCATCGGTGCCTCCAGGCCGGCCAGCTCGGCGCGACCGTCATAGACATAATTCGGCGCGGGCACCGCGCGGCGGACGTCGGCCAATAGGTGGTGCGGATCCGCGCCCGGGGCGGCGGCGATCTGCAGTGCCGTCGTTACCGGGCGGTCGAACCACGCCCGCATTTGATCGAGGCCCATCCCGA
>NZ_MBEM01000003.1:0-99571 GCF_001954045.1 Mycobacterium sp. SP-6446
CAGACTCGCCGACGAATCATCACCGCGGCGATGCGCTGCGTGGGCGAGGTCGGCTATTCGCAAGCGACGATCCGCGAAATCGCCCGCGCGGCCGACATGACCAGCGGCAGCCTGTATCACTACTTTCCCAACAAGTCGGAACTGATCAAGGCAACGATCTCGGCCCGGGCCGACGCGTCCATGCCCCGCCTGCGGCAGGCCGCGCAACGCCCGGGCAATGTCATCGACCGAATCGAAGCGGTGCTCGACGAGTGCGGACAACTGATGCGCGAGTACCCGGACCTCGCCGCGTTCGAATGGGCGATCCGGGCGGAAAACGTCATGGCTTCGGGTGAGCGGGAAGCGCAAAATACCGGCTTCGAGACGTTCCGCGAGATTATCCGGGGCATGGTCGACGAGGCAGACCGGCGCGGCGAGCTCGCCGACAGCCCCGACCCGCGAGCCACCGTCGAGGCGATTTATGCGCTCGTCTACGGACTGACGGAGCTGGCCGCCACCCTTTCGGCCGAGGAGTACCAGGCCGCCCTGAGTTCGGCCAAGGTGCTGGTCAGGGGCGCGCTGTTTGGTCGGTCGTAGCGATCTGCTTGATATGATCAAGCGATTGATTATAGAGTCGGGCTCACCTAGAGCGGAGCCGAGACCTTGACCGAGACCGTGGGGTGCGCGTTCGACGTCGATGCCCTGCGGCAGAAATACGCCGCGGAGCGGGCCCGGCGGCTCCGGCCCGACGGGATTGCCCAGTATGTGGAGATCGCCGGCGAGTTCGCCCGGTTCGGCGACGACCCCTGGGTGGACGGCACGTTCGCGCGCGAGCCGCTGCGCGACCAGGTGGATGTGGCGATCATCGGTGCGGGTTTCGGAGGGCTGCTGACCGGCGTGCGGCTGCGTCAACTCGGCGTGCAAAGTATCCGGTTGATCGACAGGGCGGCCGACGTGGGCGGCACCTGGTATTGGAACCGCTATCCGGGCATCGCCTGCGACGTCGAGTCCTACGTGTACATGCCGCTGCTGGAGGAGCTCGGCTACGTCCCCACCGAAAAATACGCCAAGGGGCCCGAGATCTTCGCGCACTGCCAGCGCATCGCCGAGCGCTACGACCTGTACCGCGATGCCTGCCTACAGACGGATGTGCACGAGATCCGTTGGGACGCAGCAAGTTCGCGGTGGATCATCCGCACCGACCGGGGCGACGAGATGCGGGCCCGGTTCGTATCGATGGCCAACGGGTATCAGGCGAAACCCAAGCTGCCCGGCATCCCGGGGATCGGCGCCTTCAACGGGAAGGCGTTTCACACCAGCAGGTGGGACTACGACTACACCGGCGCGAAGCTGGAGAACCTGGCCGGTAAGCGTGTCGGGATCATCGGTACGGGCGCGACGGCGATCCAGTGTGTGCCGCACTTGGCCGCGGCCGCGCAGCGGCTCTACGTCTTCCAGCGCACACCCTCGTCGGTGGACGTGCGGGCCAACCGGCCCACGGATCCGCAGTGGGCCAGCACATTACAGCCGGGCTGGCAGCGCGAGCGGATTCAGAACTTCCAGATCCTGACGGCCGGCGGGCAGGCACCTGAAGACCTCGTCGCCGATGCCTGGACGAGCATCACCCGCAAACTTCCGGTAATGCGCCATGACGGCAGTGACCTGCAAGGGGCGGCCGACCCCGAACAGCGGACCCGTGACATCGAGATCGCCGACTTCGCCAAGATGGAGGAGATCCGGGCGCGCGTCGATGACATCGTCGTCGACCGCGTCACCGCTGAGTCGCTCAAACCTTGGTACGGGTACTTCTGCAAACGGCCCTGCTTTCACGACGAATATCTGCAAGCGTTCAACCGCGACAACGTCGCATTGGTGGACACCCGGGGCCGCGGAGTGGAACGCATCACCGAGTCCGGCGTCGTCGTCGACGGGGTTTCGTACGACCTCGACTGTCTCATCTTCGCAACGGGTTTCGAGGTGGGCACCGACTACTGCCGCCGCACCGGGTTCGAGCTAATCGGCCGCGACGGCGTCACGCTGACCCAACGGTGGGACGACGGCGTCCGCACGTTTCAGGGGCTGTGCGCCAACGGTTTTCCGAACTGCTTCATCGAAAGCATCGCCCAGGCGGGCCTCACGGTGAACTTTCCCTACCTGCTCGACGTGCAGGCGACCCACGTTGCATGGATCATCGCGTGGGCCCTGGAACACGATGCCATCGAAGTCGAGGCGTCACCCGGCGCCGAGGCCGCCTGGGTGGACACGGTCGTCGCCCGGTCGGTCGCAAGCGCCGAGCGCGCCAGGACGTGCACGCCCGGCTACTACAACCGCGAGGGAAAAGCGGACGCCAAGACCCGGCAGGGCAGCTTCTTCTTCGGCGCACCCACGGAGTACGCCGACATCTTGGAGAAGTGGCGCGCCGCAGGGGATTTGGACGGCCTCGAGATTCGCGGTCCGGGGGACGCGCGGTGACGCGTCGCAGACGCTACGTCGTCGGGCGGATCAGAGCGGCGACTCGGCGTCGACGCTCTCCGAAGGTCGCGATCATCGGCGCGGGTTTCGGCGGCCTCGCCACGGCGGTGGCATTGCGCCGTGCCGGCATCGACGACCTGGTGATCATCGAGGCCGACGACGGCATCGGTGGGACCTGGCGCCGTAACACCTACCCCGGCGCCGCCTGCGATATCCAGAGCCACTTGTATTCTTTTTCGTTCGCGCCCAACAAATCCTGGAGCCGCACCTACGCCCGGCAGCCGGAGATTCTGGCCTACCTGGAGTCGGTCGCCGACGACTTCGACCTCCGGCGCCACCTGATGCTCGGCACCAGGGTGCGCACCGTGCGCTGGAATGCCGACACCTGGCGGTGGGACTGCCAGGTGAACCGCGCCGGGCAGACCGCAACTCTGTCGGCCGACGCCGTGGTTTGCGCGGTCGGCCTGTTCGGCTGCATCAAGCTTCCCGACATCGAAGGCGTCGCCGACTTCAACGGTGCGCTCATGCACACCGCACGATGGGATCACGGCGTCGAGTTGGCGGGCAAGCAGGTCGCGGTGATCGGCACCGGCGCCAGCGGAGTGCAGGTCGTTCCCGAACTGGCCAAGATCGCCGACCGCCTCGTCGTGTTTCAGCGCACGCCGCCGTGGATGGTGCCCAAGGACGACCGTCCCTACAGCGCAAGCGAATTGGCGCGATTTCGGCGCAACCCGGTGGCGATGCGTCGCACCCGGTGGCAGATCTGGAAATTCCAGCACGACAACACCGCCACGTTTGCCGACGACCCGATCGTGGCGGCCCGCTCACACGTCGCGACATCGTTCCTGGAGCGCACCGTGGACGACGTGCGCTTGCGCCGCGCGCTGACACCGGATTATCCCTTCCGCTGTAAGCGGGTCCTGTTGGGCGACGACTATTACCGCGCGTTGCAGCAGCCCAACGTCGAGCTCGTCACCGACCCCATCGAGCGCATCACCGAGACGTCGGTGCTCACCGCGGCCGGAGACGCCGTCGACGTCGATGCGATCGTGCTGGCCACCGGGTTCGAGACGTCGAGTTACCTCGCGGGCATCGACGTGATCGGGGTCGGCGGGCAGAGTCTGCACGAACGGTGGGGACCCGACCCCAGCGCCTACTTGGGTGTGGCCGTCGGTGGATTCCCGAACTTCTTCATGCTCTATGGCCCCAACACCAACCAGGGCGGCAACTCGATCGTCTACATCCTGGAGGCGGCAGCGCGCCTAGTGGCGAGCGCGGTGAGCAGGGTGGCGCGCCGAGGCGGATACGTCGATGTGCACCCGGAGGCCGAAAAGCGCTACAACGACCGGCTTTCCGCGGACCTCGAGCGCACCATCTGGACGCAGTGCGACAGCTACTTTCGTTCGCCCACGGGACGCATCGTCACCCAATGGCCGTACACCGAGCTGGAGTACGCCCGGCGCACCTGGCGGCTGCGGCCGCGGGACTGGGTGCACCGCACCGGGCCGGCCCCGGGTCGCCGGCCGCAGGCGGACGCGGGACAGCGCGCGTTTGCCGGCGCGGCCGACTGAGATCGGTGACTTCCTAGCTGGCGCTGCCCGCTTTGATTGCGGCGATGACCCCGCCGTCGACGAGCAGGTCGGTGCCGGTGATGAACGAGGCGTCCGGCCCCAGCAAAAATGCGGTGGCGGCGGCGATGTCCTCCGGAGTTCCCAGGCGACCGGTCGCTGACATGGCCACCATCGCTCGCATGCCGTCACCGACGGGAGAGGCCAGCTCCTGCTGGCCCATGGGTGTGGAAATGACGCCGGGACTGATCGAGTTGATGCGGGCGCCCCGCCGTCCCCAGTGGGCGCTGGCGGCGCGGACGCGAATGTGGTTGGCCTGCTTGGCTATTGGATAAGCAAGGTTCGGGTCCGTGATGCCGCTGATGAAGTCCAGCTGCAGCAACTCGCTGGGCGGGTTGTGGGCGAGCGCACGCTCTTGGTCGGCGCCCATCGGCGGGAACATGTGGCCGGCCATGCTGGCGATCACGACGCCCGCGCCGCCCGGTGCGATGACTTCACCGAACTCGTCGAGAACCAGCGCGACGCCGAGCAGGTCGACGGCCAGGATCGCTTCGGCGGGGGCCTGCGACGGGGACAGCCCGGCGGTGTGAGCCACTTGCGTGACGCTGCCGAGCGACGCCGCGTACTCGGCGAGCCCGTGCACGGATTGCGCCGACGCGACATCGACGCTGCGGCTTTCGACGTGATGGCCGTCCGCGGTCAGCGATTCGGCCACCGCCACCAGCGTTTCGTCGCTGTAGTCGGCGAGCAGCACGGTCTTGCCGGCACCCAGGCGCCGTGCAATCGCTTGGCCCATGCCGCCCACGCCGATGACGGTCAACACTTCTCGAGCCACGGCCGCTCCATCCGAGTCGTTGCTAGTCAGGCGCGATGGTATCCAAGAGATCGCGCCTCCTAGGTCGCGGCTCCGGAACCCTCCAACGAAGGGTGACCGCCGTGGCGGATGGCCTTCCCGATGAACGGCGCCCGAATGGTGGCGGCCAGGTGGTGGCGATTGATGATCAGCCCCGCGATGGCCACCACCGTGTAGACAACGCAAAGCAACAACCGGCCCTGGGTCGAGGCGATCGGGAACTGGACGGCGAACAACCCCAGCAGCGCCCAGGCCGCCGCCCGGTGGAAGCGCAGCGCCAGGATGAGGGCGACGCCCATCAGGGTTTGGGTGGCGGTGAGGAGCACCTCTTCGATCTGGCGGGAGTCGAGCTCCAGGGAGAATCCGCCGCCCCCCAGCAGGTGCGACACCGGCAAGGATCCAATCAACAGCGTCCATTGGTTGACCTTGGACGAGATCAGCGTGGCGATGGCCGCCGTGCCCTTGCCGCGGGCGGCGAAGATGGTCGCGATGATGAACTCGGGCGCTTCGGAGGCCAAGGGGGCGAGCCACTGAACCAGCAGGAATCGGTCGACGCCCAACTCTGTGCCCGCCGCGACGAGATTGTCGGCGAATGGTTTGGCGCACAGCAGAATTACCGCGCCGGACGCCGCGAAGAGGCCGACGACGGTGATCCGCCGACGGCGGTCGGGCAGCCCACCGAGCGCGGCGGCGGTACCGATCAGGTCCGGCTCTTCCACCTCGCCGTGGCTGACTTTGTAGAGGTAGAAGCCGAACCAGGCCAACAGCGCCAGCCCGAGAGCCAGGTGGATTTGGCCGATCGCGGGTATCGCGAATGCGATCACACCCGCAATCAGCAGGAAGCCGAGTTCGACGCGATTGGCCGGTGCCAGCCGCAAGGCGGCAGCCTTGGCGACGCCGGCTTTGCGTGCCACCGCAATGCTGACCAGCACCACGACCGGCCAGCCCAGGCCCATCAGCAGCCGGTTGGATCCCGTCATGTTGGCCGCCGCGTACTGGGTGTAGTCCGGATTGTGGCCGGAGACGTACGCGTAGTAGAGGTCGACGGCGTACTCGGGCAGCACCGCGATCAACGCCAGGATCGCGATCGCAAGCCCGCCGGAAACATCGATCTGCGCGGCTTCGGCCGCCCACGCCAGGACGAAACTGGCCGCCACCACCGCGGCCCCGAAAATCAGCAGGGCGGCGACGGGGTCCGGATGCAGGCCGACGATTCGCACCACTACCGCCGGCACGATGAACACCGTGGTGAGGACAGCCGAGCGGGTCAGCGTGCGGCGCGGCGAGCGTGCCGCCGTCGCGGCGCGGGCAGGCGGCCTGCCTGTTGCGAGCATGTCATCCTTCGGTCCGGAGGTGCCGATCACTGGTCTTACTTCGGCTCGCGGGCCGGGCGAACTGCTTTCCAAAACTACCCGACGGTGTCCGCGCCAGCAACGTCGCGGACGAGTGAGGCAACGCGCCGCATCGACAGTCTTTGCTGGCCAGTCGGGTAAATAAAAAGTTCGGACACGCTGATCCGTAATTTTGGCAAACCTGCGCGGGGTGTGTGTGGTGCGGTTTTGCACCACCGATGGTTCGCTATCCGGGTCCCATCGCCGCGGCGGCGGCCTGGGTGAAGAGATCGACGAGCTGGTTGCGGGTCAGCGAGGCCATCATCTGCTGGGCGGCGCGCATGTCTTCGCCCACGATCCAGGTGGGCCCGTTGGTGAGGTTGTCGAACGCCTCGGCGATGACGTCCTGCACGGCGGCCGCGCCGGGCGGGAGTGCGTCGGGTGAGTCGATCTGGCCGCGGCTGTATTCGAGTTGCCGCAATGCCGGCGTGTTGGTCTTGCCCAGGATCAGGCCCAGGACGTCGACACCCTTGTCGTGCAGTTCGGCCCAGAGCGCTTCGGCGAAGACCATGTCGAACGCCTTGGAGGCGCCGTAGACAACCATGTTCGGTCCGCCGGCGAATCCGGCGCCGGACCCGAAGATCACGATTCCGCCGCCGCCTCGCTCGACCATGGCGGGTGCGAAGTGGTGGCAGAGCCGCATCGGCATCATGCAGTTGCGATGCACCATCGCCTCGGCGGCCTCGATCGGATTAGCAAGGAACGGTTGGAAATTCGGGTCGCCACCCGCGCAGTACACGAGGAAGCCGATCTCCAGGTCGGAGGTGGCGGCCGCGATCGCCGCTGCCGCGTCGGGTTCCGCAAGATCGACCGCAAGGGTTCGGGTTTGGACGGATGTTCGCGAGCTGATCTCGGCCGCGACCTGCTCGAGCACCGCCTGGCGTCGCGCCAGCAGCACGACGTTGACGCCGCGCTCGGCAAGGCCCGCGGCGAACGCCGCGCCGACGCCGTCGGAGGCACCGGCGACGAGTGCCCACGGCCCGTACTTGGTTGCGAATGTCATCTAGTTGCTCCCCACCGCGGCGACACGTACGGAGGTGAAGCGGCGCCGCGCGATGCGCCACCCTTCGGCGGTCCGGACGATCTCGTCATCGTAGAAACCCCACGCGTTGACGCCGGATTGGTTGTCGCCGAACATGATTACCGCATCGACGTAGGTGCGGGCCGAGGCCTTGTCGCCGTCGACCGCGATGACCTGGTTCGTCAGGCGATGAAGGGTATGACCCGCCATCGCGTGAGTCGTGTCCATGAACTCCGTGACGGCGTCGACTCCGTTCCATCTGCCGATCTCGCCGTAGTCGAGTTCGCAGTCGTCGGTGAACACGGTACGAAAGAGCGGCCAGTCACGACGGTCGATCCCGGTGGCGTAGCGCACCAGCAGATCCGAAATGTCTTGGCGGTCCTCACGTTCGGTCATGTGATGTCTCCGTTCGGGTGGACCACGATGCGCGGTGGGCCGTCGGACTTGCGGGCCAGGTCGAGCGCGGCCGGCACGTCGTCGAGGCCGATGATCTTGCCGATGCTGGGCATCGGGTCCAGCCGGCCGGACGCGATGGCATCCAGCGTTCCGTACCAGTCCTGCGGGTGGGGGCCGCCGCCGAATTGAATGGTGACGCCCTGACGGGTCGCGGTGGTGATGTCCAGCGTGTCACCGGTGTACCAGCCGCCCGCGCAATAGATGCGGGTCGCCATCTCTGCGGACTCGACGATCGTCTGGATGAGCCCGGCCGCGCCGACGCATTCGAACACGACCGCCGGTCCGGGCAAGCCGTGTTCGGCGCGAACGTCCCTGAACGCGTCGAATGGTGACTTCTCGGCGGGATCGACGACGACGTGCGCACCGAAGCGGTCGCGGGCGAGTTCGCGGCGGTCGGCTTTGTAGTCGGCCACGATGATCGGTGCGATACCGCGACTGGCCAATGCGGCGACGGCCGAGAGCCCGATCGCTCCGGCGCCGATGACGATGGGGACCTCGCCCTCGCGCAGCTGCGCGGACCTGACGTAGAACTCGCCGACGGCGAACGCATCGGTCAGCGCGACGGCATCGCTGGAGACGTCGCCGGTGACCGGCTTGGCTGCCACCTCCGAAACCACCAGCAGCTCACCGAAACTGCCTTGCGCCTCGGGATGCTGGCCGATGATCCGCATGCCGCCGGCCCCGCCGTCCACCAGTCGGACCGGCATCGCCGTCACCCGCGAGCCGACCTCGAACTGGTCGGTGCAGCCGGCCCCGTGCCCGATCACCTCGCCGACGAATTCGTGGCCCAGCACGATATCGCGGTCCGTGTCATACAGCGAGCGGCCAGTCGGGTCGTCGATGGCGAGTTCCGGATGGTCCATGAAATGGACGTCCGACGCGCAGATCGCGGTGCTCAGCGTCCGCAGCAGTAGCTCGCCCGGCCCGGGCCGCGGGTCCGGCGTCTCGCGGACCTCCAATCGCCCGTCTCTGAGCACCGCAGCGCGCAAGGCGAACCCCTCACATTTCTCGAATAATCGATATATAATCTCGAATGTTCGCTACAACTGTAGGAATCCCGTCGCGAAGGAGTCAAGACATTCGCGGGTCGTCGTCGGCACCGACCGCCCGGGTGCTCGACGTTGTCGAGCTCCTGGCCCGGTCCGGCAACGCGCGGCTGCGATTCTCCGACGTCGTGCGCGAGCTCGATCTCACCCAGGCGACGGCACACGCGATCCTCAAGACGCTGTGTGATCGTGGGTGGGCCAGCCGCGATCCGGTCGCAAAGACCTTCACGCTGGGACCCGCGCTGGCGGTGGTGAGCGCGCGGATGGACGCCGCCCGGCCCCTCGCCCATGCCGCGCGTTCCGCGGCGCTACGACTCTCCCGCGAGGTCGGCTACGCCGGCTCCGTGGTCGAACGGTTCGGCGATTCGCTGGTGGTCACGGCCTTCGAGGGGGACCCCGCCACCCAGCCGTCGGGCATACCCGGTGATCGCATCCCGTATGCCCCGCCGTTCGGCGTGGCGCTCGCGGCCTGGGACACCGACGAGGAACAGCGCGCATGGATCCGCCGGGGCGCCGGCAGCAACGCCGATCGCACGCGGCGACTGGAACGCGTGCTGGAGCACACCCGCGACCGCGGATTCGACGTCGACTGGACAACGCCGGCGCTAGCACAGGCCGTCCAGGTGGTGGGCACGTTGGACAGCAACGAAATGCCGATGCCGGTGCGACACATCCTGGATCAGTTGCTCGTGGAGTTCACCACCATCGGCTTTCTCTCCGACGACAACCCCGGCCGCCGCAAACAGCCCGTGGTAACCGTCGCCGCACCGGTTTTCGACCATCGCGGGCGCGCCGCCCTCATGGTGGCCGTGCATCCGTTGTGCCCCCTCACGGCGCGGCAGATCGAAGCGATCGGGAAAAAGCTCACCGCTGAAACGTCGGCCATCAGCGAATCCCAACGGCAGGAGGCAGCGGCAACTCGCGCCGTCTAGCGTAGGGAGGTACCGACGCGCGGAAGGCGAAAGGTCGTGGCACATAACTACGTTCTGGATGACCTTGCCGGCTTTGTCGTCAGCGCCGAGCAGGCGGACCTGAGCGCGCGGCCGCGGGCGCTGCTGAAACAGGGGCCGCGCAGTCGTGCCCGCTTCTGACGCCGCGTGCCCCCTTGCGTGGCTCGCCACCCGCGTTGAATGATCGGCCATGCGCAAAGATCGCGGCATCAATCGGTGGGAGTTGGTTACCTGTGCGCTCGCGGGCCACGTCACGTACGCGCCGGACGAGGAGGACCTCGCCGCCCGGCTGAGCGGTACCACCGGGCTGGGCGAGGTGTGGCGCTGCCTGCGTTGCGGTGAATTCACCGTCGGCGAGCCACACGCACGTGGCCACGCCGAAGATGCGCCGATGATCATGCGCGGCAAGGCTTTACGCCAGGCCATCATCATTCGCACCCTCGCGGTGGAACGCTTGTTCCGCGCGGTCGTGATTGCGTTGGCGGCGTACGCGGTGTGGAAGTTTCGTGGGGCGCGCGGCGCAATCCAGGCCACCCTCGATCGCGACCTGCCCATTTTCCGCGCCGCGGGATTCAAGGTCGATCAGATGACCATCGTGCACGAACTGGAAAAGGCGTTGGCCGCCAAGCCGTCCACCCTGGCCCTACTGACGTTGATGCTGACCGCCTACGCGCTGATCGAGGTCATCGAAGGCGTCGGCCTGTGGTTGCTGAAGCGCTGGGGTGAATACTTCGCGGTGATAGCCACCTCGGTCTTTCTGCCGCTGGAGATCCACGATCTGGCCAAGGGCATCACGATGACTCGCGTGGTGACCTTTACCATCAACATCCTCGCGGTGATCTATCTGCTGATCTCGAAACGGCTGTTCGGTCTGCGGGGTGGGCGCAAAGCCTATGACGAGGAGCGACGCGGTGAACAGCTACTCGACGTCGAACGCGCCGCCATGACGAGCTGACGAGGGCGGTTGCATGGGTACCTACGCGATCACCGGGTCCGCCTCCGGCATGGGCCGCGAGACCGCACACCGGCTTCGGGGCGACGGCCACACGGTGATCGGCGTCGACATCAAAGACGCCGACGTCACCGCGGACCTGTCCACGCCGCACGGGCGGCACGAGGCCGCGCAGGCCGTCCTGGACGCTTCTGCCAGCAGGCTCGACGGTGCGGTGCTGGCCGCCGGCCTGGGCCCCGGCCCGAGCCCGGATCGTCCGCGTCAGATTGCCCAAGTCAACTACCTCGGCGTGATCGAGCTGCTCGCCGCCTGGCGACCGGCGCTGGCCGCCGCGGAACGCGCCAAGGCCGTCGTCGTGGCCAGCAACTCCACGACGACGGTCCCGGCGGTTCCCCGCCGAGCCGTGCGGGCGTTGCTTGCGCACGATGCCGACAAGGCCGTGCGTTCGGTGAAACTGTTCGGCAAGGCCGCGCCCACCATGATGTATGCCGCCTCGAAAATTGCTGTCAGCCGTTGGGTTCGGCGGCATGCGGTATTGCCGGAGTGGGCGGGCTCGGGCGTGCGACTGAACGCCCTTGCGCCCGGGGCCATCATGACGCCGCTGCTGGCCGAGCAGCTGTCGAATCCCACCGAGGCCAAAGCGGTCCGGTCGTTCCCGATTCCGGTCGGCGGGTTCGGCGACGCCCGGCATATGGCCGACTGGATGTGCTTCATGTTGTCGGATGCCGCCGACTTCCTTTGCGGCAGCGTTGTTTTCGTGGACGGCGGCTCGGACGCCTATTTCCGGGCCGACGACTGGCCGAAACCTGTGCCGGCGTATCGACTGTTGGGCTTTCTCCGACGCTTCAGAAGCGGCAACGGCACGCGCGACATGTGACAGACCACGCGCGCTGCTTCGGTTGTGCCCGACACCACAACGATGCTTCTCGTGACGTTTACCGGCGCGCGGCACATTGGTAAAAGAGCCGCGGTCAAATTCGATTAGTCGGCTCACCGGCCGAACAAACAAAGGATCGAGATTGTGGCAACCATGCAGGGCCGGATCGACCGGAGCCCTACCAACCTCGACGTCGTCACCCCCATCAAAGCGCGCGCCTGCGATGCGCTTCAGGCCGTGCTGGGAAGCAGGTCACGCCGGGCGGGCGGCGAGCTGAGGGTGATGCGCAGAGGCGCTGAGCGCTGCTGATCGCCCGTCACCTTTAGCCAACTTTCCCGCGAGCGTGCGGCGAGCCTCACGTTCGACACCGAACGTGCGGCCAGACGCACGTTCGGCGCGAAACCGGGCCGGCCCCCACGTGCGCGCGCAAAGTGTTTGGATTGCCCCATGGCCGACACCGAACCCGAAACCATCGTCAAAGCCACCCGCGCAATCTCCGCCAGCGCGGAGCGAATTTTCGAACTGATCGCCGAGCCGTCCAGCCAGCCGAGCTGGGACGGCAACAACAACTTGGCCTCCTCGGCTCCGGGGCAGCGCGTCCACGGGGTCGGCGACGTGTTCAAGACGACGTTGACCAACGGCGCGGTGCGGGAGAACCACGTCGTTGAATTCATCGAAGGCAGCAAGATCGCCTGGTGCCCAGCGGAACCCGGAAAGCAACCGCCCGGCCATCTGTGGCGCTGGGAACTCGACCAGATCAACGCCACGCTGACCAACGTCACCCACACCTACGACTGGACCGCGCTGACCGACCCGACCCGGCTGGAGAAGGCCCGCTCGACGACACCCGAAATGCTGCGCGAATCGATGGACAAGCTCGCCGCGCTCGCCCAGGCCGGGCAATAATGGCTCTTCCATCGCCGGCCGACGGCCGCGCCGCCATCGTGACCGGCGCCTCCTCGGGCATCGGCGAGCACTTCGCGGAGATCCTTTCGCGGCGCGGCCACCACGTTGTGCTTGTCGCCCGCAGCGCCGGCCGTCTGGAAGAGCTAGCCGGACGCTTGGGCCCGCACGCGCACCCGCTGCCCGCCGACCTGTCCGAGCGCTCCGCACGCGCCGCGCTGCCCGACCGGGTCGCGGCGCTCGGCCTGACGCCGGACATCCTGATCAACAACGCGGGCTTCTCCACGCTCGGGCTGGTCGCGAAATCCGTTCCGGAGCAAGAAGTCAACCTCGTCGAGGTCGACGTGGCCGCCGTGGTCGATCTCTGCAGCCGGTTCCTGCCCGGCATGGTCGAACGCCGCCGGGGCGCCGTGCTGAATGTGGCGTCGATCGCCGGGCTTGGTCCGCTGCCCGGTCAAGCGGCATACGGGGCCGCCAAGGCGTTCGTGTTGTCCTATACCCACAGCCTGCGCGGTGAGCTGCGCGGGACCGGCGTTGGCGCGACCGCGCTGTGCCCGGGACCGGTGGACACCGGGTTCGGTGAGGCGGCCGGTTTCTCCAAAGAAGAAGCCGAAGCGGCGCTGCCCCGGATCATGTGGATTCCCGCCGAGAAGGTGGCGCAGGCCGGCATCGACGGGCTGGCGGCGGGCAAGGCCGTCGTCGTACCCGGTCGCGTCAACCGGGTCGCGTCGGCCGTTTTCCGGGTCACACCGCCCGAGTGGTTGCTGCCGTTGCTCTCCCGCGGTCACCCGGCCATGAAACGCGACTGAGCCTCATCCGTTCTTGCCGCGCACCCACTGCAGCGTGCCGACGGTGTTGACCCGCACGCTGGCGAATCCGTTGTCTTCCAGGATGTCTGCGATTTCGTCATCGTCGAACGCGTGCGCCCCGACGTTGGGCAGCAGCTGCCACAGACGCGCGGCGCGACCCGCGGTGGGGACCATGATGGCCAACCGGCCGCCCGGTCGCAGCACCCGTGCGATCTCGGCGAGGGCGGCCGCCGGGTTCGGAATGAGTTGCAGCACGGCCAGCGAGACCACCGCGTCAACGGTGTTGTCCCGCAAGGGAAGTCGCTGCGCGTCGGCCCGAATGAACCCGACCTGTGGGCCCGCTTCATTGTGGACGGCGCGGGTCAGCATCGGTTCGGAGATGTCGACGCCCAGGGCCAGCCCGTCCGGCCCGGCGGCCGCCGCGAGCGACGAGGTGATGTTGCCGGGGCCGGAGCCCACATCGAGCGCGGTGCCGCCCGACGGGATGTTCAGCCACTCGACCGGGTGCTGCCACGCGCTGATCAGCCGGCGCGCCAGGGCCTGGGCGTTGTCGTAGAGCGCCGACCCGAGCGGTGATGCCCACGCCGCCTGGATCGGACCCGTATTTTTGGGAACGGCCCCGTCGGTGCTCAGTAGATCGAGATAACCCTTGCTCACGTCGGGATCCGCCGGGGGATCGGCAAGTAGATCAAGCGCTCGGCGCAACGCGGGAGGCAGCGAGACGTGCACGTCGGTCATGTGTCTTCCTTCGTTCAAATACCAAGCCGGACACCGAAATCGAGCCGGGAGCCGTCGGCACTTCGAATTTGGCGCAGCCCCTGACTCGCAGCCTACGCCGAGCGGCCGGGTGCTTCGACCCGCTCAAAATGTGACCTTCGTTAACGGTTGACGACGGCGCGCTCGCGCACCAACGCGCACAACTGCCAGTGGCCCGGCACGCCCTTGAGCGCGCTTTCGCCACGGTCGGCGAACCGGTAGCGCGATCCGGTGACGATGTCGCGCACCGTCGAGGACACCAGTACCTCGCTGGCCCCGGCCAGCGCCCCCACCCGCGCCGCGATGTGCACGGCCATGCCGGCGATGTCGTTCTTCAGCGCGCCGCGCACCTCGACCTCGCCGGCGTGCACGCCCACCCGGACCTCGACGCCGAGCACTTGGATGGCGTCGACGATTTCGTCCGCGCAGGCGAGAGCGGCGCTGGGGCTGCTGAAGGTCGCGACGAATCCGTCCCCGGCGGTGTTGACCTCGCGCCCGCCGAACCGCTGAAGTTCGTGACGGATGATGGTGTCGTGGTTGTCCAGCAGGTCGCGCCACCGGTTGTCGCCCAGCTCCGCGGCGCGCTCGGTGGAGCCGACGATGTCGGTGAACACGATCGTGGTGAGCAGGCGCTCGGCGTCCGAGCCGCCGCGCATGCCGGTGATGAACTCCTCGATCTCGTCCAGCATCGGCCCGGTGTTGCCGACCCAGTAGAGGGTGTCTTCGCCCGGTAGCTCGACGAAGCGCGATCCGGCGATGTGTTCGGCCAGATACTGACCGTGCGTGATCGGGGTGAAGTCGGAGTCGCGGCGATGCAGGATCAGCGTCGGCGCGGTGATGCGCGGGAGCGTGTCGCGCACGTCGGAGTGCCGGATGGTGGTGATCATCGCGCGGGCCATGCTCGGCGAGGCGGCGCGGTTGCCGGCCGTGTCCCACCAGGAGCGAAACGCGTCGTCGTCGGCGACGCTCGGCGCGATGATGCGCAGCATGTCGAAGCCCTGCTCGACGGCGTCGGGGTCGGTGAGGATCGTCGTGTAGGGATCGAGGGTGTCGAGTTCTTGGCCCATCGGGTAGTCGGGCGCGTACAAGGTGCGGGCCCCGCCGTTGATGATCACCAGGCTGCTGACCCGGTCGGGGTAATCGGCGGCCAGCACGAGGCCGGTCATCGCGGTGAAGCCCGGCGCCACGACCGTGGCACGCTCGCATCCCACGGCGTTCATCACCGAGACCACGTCTTTCGCCCAGAATTTCGGCCCGATCATGTCGATCGAGGGCACCCGGGACGAGAGCCCGATCCCACGCTGATCGAGCCGGATCACCCGGGCGAAGGACGCCAACCGGCGGTGGAAGCGGTACATCGACGGCTCGGCGTCGACCGAGTCGATCGGAATCGACGGCCCCGGCAGCAGCACCAGGTCGATCGGCCCATCGCCGAACATCTGGTAGGCGATGTCCGTGTCGCCGCAACTGGCGTATCGGGTTCGTGGTGTCCCAGAAAACCCAGGCACGGATACCAGGCTAATTCAGCACACCGACAAGTCGAAGAGCCGTCAGCGGCCGATGATCGGGACCAGGTAGCGGGCGGCGTAGGCGCGGACGGCCGAGTCGTCGGAGATGTCGAGCCGGTCGGTGGGGAAGACGATGATGCCCAGCGCGACGCGCAGCAGGATGTCGCCGATGTCGGCCAGGTCGAGCTCGGGCATCTCGGCCCCGCATCGGCGCAGGGTATGTGCGATCCCGTCGGCGAACTGGCGGATCGGAAACGCGTGCGATCGGGAGAACATGCCGAGCAGTTCCGGTTCGCTGTCGACGATCCGGGAATACAGCGGCGAGTCCTGGACCAGACGCACACCGAGCGCGAACGCCTCGATCACGGCCTGTTGCGGATCGCAGCCGGCGGTGGCGCGGTCCAGGGTGGCGAAGAACAGTTCGGCCTCGCGCCGTACCACCTGTTCCAGCAGGTCGTCCTTGGTGGGAAAGCGCCGATATATGGTGCTGCGGCTGACCCCGGCGCGGGCGGCGACGTCTTCGATGTTCGCGCGACGCACGCCGTAGGTCTCGAAGACCGCTCGCGCGGTATCCAGGATGGTGCGCTCGAGGTCGGTCCTTTCACCGAGGTCAAGGCTGCGCTGCAATCAGGACCCCCAGGGCAGTCTCGGCGCGACGATGCTATCGTGACACAAAAATACTACTTTGTTTCTCTGTATCACAACGGGGAGGAGGTTGTGATGACCGCCGGACAGGATTTCGACTGCGGGGTGCGCGAAGCGGTGGCGATGCCCGTCGAGGATGAAATCGCCGACGCGCTGCCGCGGCTGGGGCCCGATTCCTTGATCTGGAAGTTCTACGGCGATCACCGCACCCAATTCTTCGGGTTCCAGCGCACGGCCGGCGTCGAGAACTGCATCGAGCAGCTCGCCCAGGGAGTGCTCGATCACTCGGTGGTTTTCAGCGACACGCTGGGCCGGGCCAAGCGGACCGCACCTCCGCTGATGAAGACCGTCTACTCCGACGCGCCCCATGAGTGGGGCCGCAGGGTGCGGGATTTCCACAAGCCGATCAAAGGCACCATCAGCGACGGTTCGAGGTACCACGCGCTCAACCCCGAGTTGTTCTACTGGGCCCACGCGACGTTCGTCGACCAGGTCATCTACAACACCGACACCTTCATTCGCCGGCTGTCGCGGGCGGAGAAGGAGCGGATCTTCAACGAGGGCAAGGTCTGGTACGGCCTCTACGGGGTGAGTGCCCGCAACCAGCCGCAGACCTATGACGAGTTCGTCGCCTATTGGGACGACATGCTCGAGCGGTTCGTGCCCCACAAAACCGTGCTGTACGGCACCGGCTACATCCGCAAGGGGATACCGGGGCCACGCTGGATTCCCAAGCCGGTCTGGAAGGCCTTGTCCGCGCCGCTCAACGCCTACACCCGTCTTGTTCTGGTCGGAACCATGCCGCCACAAATGCGCGAGGTGTGCGAACTGGAATGGGATGCCAAGAAGGAGAGGCGATTTCAGCGGTTTGCGGCGTTCGTGCGTGCGCTGAATCCGGTCGTCAACCGGCTGCCGCTCTGGTTCGTCTACACGCCCTGGGCGGCCGCGGCGTGGCGCCGCGCCGGTGTCGACCCGCGCCGGTTGCACAACCGCCCCGCCGCTTAACCGATCCGCAGCAGGCTTTCGGCGTTGCCGTGCAGTTTGACGCTGTCTGGCACCCGCGCCTCGGCGGGGCAGAAACTTGATGGTTAGACGGCGTCGCATTGGGGCATTCGGCAACGTCGGTCGGGTGAGCGGACCGTGACGAAACCCGAAGGAGGAGACCGCGATGCAGATGACGGGCAATACCGTCCTGGTCACCGGCGGGGGCAGTGGGATCGGCCGCGGCCTGGCCGAATCGTTCCACCGGCTGGGCAACCAGGTCATCATTGCGGCTCGGCGCCGCGAGCTGCTGGAGACCGTCGCGCAGGCCAACCCCGGCATGCAGAGTTGGTCGCTGGACCAAAGCGACCCCGCCGGCATCCGGCGATTCGCCATCGAGCTGACCGACCGCTACCCCGACCTGAACGTCGTCATCAACAACGCCGGGATTCAGCGGGTAGAGGACCTCATCAACGGCGAGGTGGGCACCGCCGAGCGGACCATCGCCATCAACCTGTTGGGCCCCATCCGGCTGACCTCGGCCCTGATGCCCTCGCTGCTGAGGAGACCGCACGCCGCGATAGTCAACATCACCTCGGGTCTTGCGTTTGTGCCCAGCGCCCTCACGCCGACGTACTGCGCCACCAAGGCGGCGCTGCACTCCTACACCCAGTCGCTGCGTTTCCAACTGCGCGATACCTCCGTGCAGGTGATCGAAGTCATTCCGCCGCAAGTGCAGACCGCGCTGCAGGGAGAGCGCGGATTCGACCCGAACGCGATGCCGCTGGACGAATACATCACCGAGACGATGTCGCTCCTGCAATCCCAGCCACAGGCCGACGAGATCGTCGTGGAGCGTGTCAAGGAGTTCCGGTTCGCCGAACGCAGCGGGGCTTACGACGACATCTATCCCGCTTTCAACGAGGCCGTCGCGTCCGAACTCGGACGCACCGGCGGTTGAGGAAGGGCATCGGCCGCGCGCCGAAAACCCGCTAGTCGCTTGGATTTTGCCGCGGCGTGGGACAACGTTCAGGGTCCGTATGCCCGGCGGGTAGGACGAGCGTGGCGGGCCGGCCGGTGATGGGACAGGATCGATGCCATGGTCCCGGTTGACCTTTCGCTCTTGGACGTCCCCCGATCGGTGCCCGTGCCGGACCCCGAGGCCTACCTGCGGGCGGCGATCGGCTGGCACTTCGGAAAGGACACCGGTTCACGGTTCTGGTTGCGGGTAGCCCCGACGCTGGACTTCGACCCCCTGACCGACGTCAAGACCTTTGCGGACCTGCGGCTGTTTCCCAACCTCGTCAACGAGCTGCGCAGCGTGCCGGTCGAGGACCTCATCCCGCGCGGCTATGGACGCCAGGTGCCGGTGCCGCAGATATTCGAATCCGGCGGCACCACCGGCGCCCCGAAACGGACTGTGCAGCTGCCGGATTGGATCGCCCAAGTTGTGCAGTGGCAAACCGAGGACTTCGCTTCGGGGGGCTTTCTGGCGGGCCGCGGCTTCCTGTGCCTGATGCCGAGCGGCCCCCACGGTGTGGGTTACTTCTCCCGGCTGGTCTCCGAGCGCCTCGGGTCGGTGTTCCACCCGGTCGACATCGATCCCCGCTGGGTCAAAAAGCTCGCCGCGCGCAATGCGGGCGCCGAGGTCGCGGCCTACATCGACCACGTCATCGAGCAGGCCGTCGACATCCTGCGGACACAGAACGTCGCAAATCTGCACACCACTCCGCCGCTGCTGGAGGCGCTTGCCCGCGACGATCAGGTGGTGGACTTGGTGAACGCCAAGGTCCGCTACCTGTTGCTCAGCGGCGCCCATGTCGACGCCGACACCCTCGATCTGCTGCGCGAGATCTTCCCGGAGACGACGATCACGATGGCCTTCGGCAGCACCATGGTCCTGTCGCAGGCCGTCACCCGCACCGACGGAGATTCGTTCGTCTTCGATCCGCGCACGCCCTACGTGGTGTTCTGGGTGGTCGATCCTGACACCGGAGAACGGGTGCCGTATGGCGGGCTCGGCCAGGTCGTGATGAACCACATCAGCAAGGGAATGTTCATACCCAACAACGTGGAACGCGATATGGCGATTCGGATGCCCGGGCCCGCGGCGGAAATCAGCGATTCGGTCAGCGCCGTGCGCCCCGTCACGACCTTCGAGGGCGAGCCCGTCATCGAGGGCGTCTACTGATGGCCGGCGAAATAACCGGTGTCACAGCCGATTTAGTGCAAATCGACGCGCTCGGACCCAGCGGGGAGTATCGAACCCGCAACCGTGAGGTCGTCACTACCACGGCCGGAGCGCCGGCTGTCGAGCTCAGTATCGTGCCACCGCTTTATGTTTCGCGCACCATCAGCGCGCAACGCAGGGTCCGGCCGCTGCCGCCTGCCCGGCGCGAAGCGGCTCTGGCCGCTGCGGCCGAAATCTTTTCCACCGCCGTCATCGCCGGATTGGACTTCGAGGCGTATGTCGGGCTGGCCAGCCGGATTTCGGGGCTGCCGATCGCGGTCACCCGTTCCGGGGCGCACGGGGTGGCCGCAGCAGTCGCCTCGGCATTCGACGCGGTGCGGCCGAGCCGGCCCCTCGGTGCCGCCATCGACTGGCGCGACGAGCTGGCCCGCAGCGGGGGCGCGGTGTGGGCGCGGCGCGGCGAAGTTTTCGCGGTCCACGCCGCCGGCAACGGCCCGGGCGTGCACGGCCTGTGGCCACAGGCGCTCGCGCTGGGCTACCGGGTCGCGGTGCGTCCGTCGCGTCGCGAGCCACTGACCGCGCACCGGCTGGTGAATGCCCTGCGCCAGGCGGGATTTCGCCCCGCAGACGCGGTGTATCTGCCCACCGACCACGGCGGGGCGGACGAGATCGTCCGGGCGGCCGACCTGGCCATGGTTTACGGGGGCCAAGACGTGGCGGACAAACACGCAAACGATCCGACCGTCATGGTCAACGGGCCGGGTCGGGCCAAGATTCTGATCACGGCCGATCGCGACTGGCGCGAGCACATCGACCTGGTCGTCGACTCGATCGCCGCTCTGGGCGGGATGGCGTGCGTCAACACCACCGCGGTGCTCTACGAGGGCGATCCCGGCCCCCTGGCCCGGCAGATCGCCACGCGGTTGGCGGCGATCGAGCCGCTGCCCAATGACGACGAACGCGCTGTTCTGCCCACCCAACCGATCGACAAGGCGCGGGCCATCGCGGGCTATCTGGCGGCGAAGGCGGCGGGCGCGACGCCGGTGCTCGGCGCCGATCAGGTGGTGGCTGCCCTCGGTGACGGCGCCGCCGCGCTGCGTCCGGCCGTGCATGTGTTGGCCGAGCCCGGCTCGGGAAAGCTAGCTGACACGCTCAATGTCGAGCTGCCCTTCCCCTGTGTCTGGGTATCGCCGTGGTCACGCGGTGCCGGCGTGGAGCCGCTGCGGCATTCGCTGGTGGTCACCGCCATCACGGGCGACGACGAGCTGATCGACGACCTACTCGCCGAACCCACGGTCGCCAACGTGTACCGCGGCCGTTACCCGACCTTCCACTCGGCGCCCGAAATCCCGCACGACGGCTTTTTGGCTGACGTCCTGATGCGCAACAAGGGCTTCATCGGCGACTAAGGCGGTCTGGTAGCTGTAGTTACGAGTCGAGTAACGTGGGGACGACAGCGCGCCACCAGGACTAGTCAGCCATTTCGGTGAATGCGGTGAGGGTGAACGTAATAGCAGAGGCCGTCAAGAGGGCTACCGACCGACTGGCCAATCCGGCGCGGATATCGGATCCCGACAAGCTGCGCGCGGCTGTTTGCGGCAAGACCGTGATGGTGACCGGCGCCTCCTACGGAATCGGCGAGGCGACGGCCCGCAGGCTGGCCGCGGCGGGCGCGACCGTGCTGGTGGTAGCCCGATCCGCGGAACGGCTCGACGACCTCGCGGCCTCGATCAACGCCGGCGGCGGTAAGGCGGTCGCTTACCCAACAGACCTCACCGACGAGGCTGCCGTCAGCGCGCTGACCAAACAGGTGACCGAGGACTACGGGGCGCTCGACATCGTGGTCAGCAACGCCGGTAAGTCGCTGCGCCGCTCCCTGCACCACCAGTACGACCGGCCGCACGACTTCCAGCGCACGATCGACATCAACTACCTCGGGCCGATCTGGCTGCTGCTCGGCCTGCTACCGGCCATGCGCGAAAACGGCGCCGGGCACATCGTGAACGTGTCCAGCGTCGCCGCGCGCGTCGTACCCGGGCCGCAATGGGGCGCCTACCAGGCGTCCAAGGGGGCATTCGATCGCTGGCTGCGCAGCGTGGCGCCGGAACTGCACGCCGACGGCGTGAACGTCACGTCGGTCTACTTCGCGCTGGTCCGCACGCGGATGATCGCGCCCACGCCGATCCTGGGCCGGCTTCCGGGTCTGTCTCCCGATGAGGCCGCCGACGCTATCGCCAAAACCATCATCGAGCGGCCCCGCAGCAACGAACCGCCTTGGCTCTGGCCGGCCGAGCTGGCCTCCGTGCTGCTGGCCGGGCCCGCCGAGCGCGCCGCCCGGCTGTGGCACCGCCGGTTCTTCGCCAACACCGGCGGCAAGGATCGGGCATGACCGACAGTGTGGTCGGCACGACGGCGCGGGCACTGCTGTCATCCGGACTGCTGAGCCCGCCCGCGCCGATCGGGGTGTTCCGCCTGGCCCGCGAGGTATATCGAGGCGGCACGAACCTCTACACCCTGCTGGCCGTCGCGACGGCGCGCTGGCCGGCGCGCACCGCGATGATCGACGACGACGGCGCCATCAGCTACCGCGAGCTCCAGGAAAAGACCGAATCGCTGGCGCGCGGGCTTGCCCTCGACGGTGTCGGGCCGGGCCAGGCGGTGGGGATCATGTGCCGCAATGGACGCAACTTCGCCGCGTCGGCCTTCGCCGCCGCCCTGGTCGGCGCCGACGTCGTGCTGGTGAACACCGAGTTTCGCGTCAACGCGCTGGCCGGCGCGTTGAGCGCACACGAGATTGCAACGGTGTTCTGCGACAACGAATTTGCCGATCAAGTACGCGGCGCGGGCGAATCCATCAGGGTGATCGACCCGGCGACCGTCGAGCCTGCGCCTGGTGAAGCGCGGCCCAAAGTCGCCGAATCGGGCCGGCTCGTTCTACTCACCTCGGGCACCACCGGGGTGCCTCGGGGCGTCCCGCGCGTACCGCGGATGAGTTCGGGAATCGGTGTGGGCATGACAATTCTCGAGCGCACCGGGCTGCGTGTCGGGTCGCGAATCGCGGTGGCGGTGCCGATGTTTCACGGCCTGGGGCTCGGCATGCTGATGCTGACGGTAAGCCTGGGCGGCACCGTGCTGACCCATCGGCGCTTCGACGCCGAGGCCACCGTGGCGCGGGCCTCGCTGCAGCGTGCGGATGCGTTGAGCGTGGTCCCGATCATGCTGGCGCGCATCCTCGACCTGCCCCAACGGGTGCGGGCGCGAAACCCGTTGTCGTCCTTGCGGGTAGTGATATCCAGCGGCGACCGGCTCGATCCCGGCCTGGCCCGTCGATTCATGGATGCCTACGGCGACATCCTCTACAACGGCTACGGTTCCACCGAGGTCGGCATCGGAGCCCTGGCCACACCGATCGAACTGCGACACGCCCCGGAAACGGTGGGTCGACCCGTCGCGGGATGCCCGGTGCGGATTTTCGATCGGAACGGAAGGCCGGTCGGGCCGCGCGTCACCGGTCGCATCTTCGTGGGCGGTGAACTGGGCGCGGAAGGCTACACCGGGGGCGGCGCCAAGGACATCATCGACCGGATGACCAGCACCGGCGACATGGGCTACCTCGACAACTCGGGCCGGCTCTACATCGTCGGCCGCGAAGACGACATGATCGTCTCGGGCGGCGAGAATGTCTATCCGCGCGCACTGGAAAACGCGCTGGCCGACCATCCCGACGTCGCCGAGACCGCGGTCATCGGCGTCCCCGACGAGCAGTTCGGCCGGCGCCTGGCGGCGTTCATCGTCGCGCGGCGCGACATCGACGAGGCGGGGTTGCGGGAGTACTTGAAGGGCAAGGTCTCTCGCTTCGAGCAGCCCCGGGACATCCAGGTCGTGAGCAGCATTCCACGCAATCCCGCCGGCAAGGTCATCCGAAGCAAACTGCTCGAGACATAGCGAGGCTGCGCCGGCGGCGAGTAGCGCAACGTTAGTGCCGGCCATTTGTGGGTAGCCGACATCGCAAGACTTCTGTGCACGTGTGGAGGTGTGCGATGCCGGTTACGGCGGGGCACGTTCCCGGGTTGACGTCGGGGTTGCGTCGGGTTCGCACGGACCCGAAGCGTTTCCGCAACGGGCGCTGGTACCTGTTGGCCGAGGGCGTGCTGGTGAGCGCGTTCGGCATTGCCGGGCTGGTCTCGGCGGCCCTGCATCCGCATGCCGGGCCCACCGGCGCCCCGGTTCTCGGCCTGGCGACGGCTCCGGCGCACAGCGCGATCCTGCTGGCGTTCGGGGTGGCGGCGATTGCGGCGGTCAGCCATCGCCGCGCCGCGGTGGCGGTGACCGCGCTGAGTGCGGTGGCCTACATGGTGTTGTTGTTTTTCAGCGCCGTCGCCACGTCGCGCGACATGCCGACGGCGGTGGGGTTCCACGCCGCGGACGTCGTGCTGCATGGTGTCCTGGCGGTGGTCAACCTCGGGCTGCTGATGTGGTTGATTCCCGACGAGTTGGGGGATGAGGCCTGGGTGCGCCGGCGCGGGCGCCGCCGCGATCCGCGACAGCCTCCGGCTGCGGCAGTGCCCGCGCGGGAGTCGGACGCGCCTGGCAGCACAAGCCAGCCCAGCTCAACCAACCCGCCCAGCTCAACCAACCCGCCCAGGTCAACCAGCCCGCCCGAGTCGACGAAGCCGCCCGAGTCGACGAAGCCGCCGGTCGAGGTGCACCCCACGCGTCGCCGCAGTCCCGACCCACCGGGGACCGCGCGGGCGCCCGAGCCGGTGCGGTTACGCGCCACCGTCGTGCCGGTGGCCCTGGCGGTCCTGGCGGCCGTCGTCGTCATCGTGGTCTGGATCCGCCACCACTGACACCGCCGGATCGTCAACGCTGGAACGGTTGCCAGCCGTCTTCCGGCTGGGCGAGACGGTCGGCGATGACGGACAGCGTTTCCAGGTTGTGGCCGTATCCCAGATGGCTGCAGTGGACCTCAACGTTTTCCGTACGCGGCGCCGGGAGGCTGGTGCAGCACTGCCAGGCGACGATCCCGTCCGTCTTGCTGTAGATACAGGTGGTGGGCGTGGTGAGCGGTTGCTCGCGGCGGCTCCGGGCCGATTCCGCGACGGCGTCGGTGGCGTCGGTGCCGCGATTGAGCAGCCGCCATACCCTCCAGGCGGTGCTGGCCCGATGGTTACCACGGAACGGGGAGCCCAGGGTGATCACCGATCGGACCTCATCGGGGAACGCGCGCGCCAGCTCGCGGGCATAGATTCCGCCGGCGCTCCAGCCGATAATGCTGACCCGGCGCCCGCCCGTCCTTTCGCGGATGTGGCGCAGCCGTTCCGGCAGCGTCTCCTTCATGCTGGCGCGGTAGCCGACGTTGTACCCGAGGCCCCAGTCGTAGACACGATATCCCAAGCGGCGCAAGACATTTCGTAGCAGATCCGTCGAGAGGGGCCCGGCCAGAAACCCGGGGATCACCAGCACGGGATGCCCGTCGCCGCGCGGCCAATCGGCGATGTGCCGCCGCAGTCCGCGGCGGGTGGCCAGGTACTCGAGCCCGGTGCGCCATTCCAGCGCACGCAGCAGAGGTCCCGGTGCGCGCGCTTCAGCGGCATCGGGGACGCCCGCCGGGTCGTGCCGGGGAAAGTGGGCCGGGTCGCTCACGCCTGGCCCTCGTCATCGTCGACCTCGTCATCCAGACCGACGGTTCTGGCCAACCACTTGGGCGCCAGCGCCGAGATCGCGGTGGCGCCGCCGGTCGCACCCAGCACGCCCGTCCAGGCCACGGGTCCCAGCGGCGTGCATCCGAAGAACTGGCTGATGACCGGGGTCTGCACGATGCCGACCAGCACCCCCGCGCTGCCCAGCGCGGTCGCCACCACGAGGGGGCTGTGTCGGCGCGTGAGCAGGGTCTGCGCCAGCTGGGTCGTCACCAGTGCGGTCAATCCCATTGTCGCCGTGCGGCGTTCGCTGCCGGGCGTCCAGCGGCCGATGGCCCAGGCGGCCGTCGCCCCGGCGGCCGTGACGGCGCCCCGGGTGACGATCTGGCGCATCAGCGGAGCGTCCAGGGACGGTGTAGGCCCGGTCAGCACCGCGCGCTGGTGTTCGCGCCGCGCCTCTTCGGCCTCCTCTGCGGTGCCGTAATCGGCTTCGACGGGTTCGACGTATTGCGAGGTGACGGCGACCGCGAGCGCGGGGAACATGTCGGTGAGCAGATTGACCAACAGCAGCTGACGGGTCCCCACCGGAGCCCGGCCGGTGCCCAGGGCCGTTCCGATGATCGTGAACAGCACTTCGCCCACGTTGCCGCCGACCAGGATCGTGACCGCGTCACGAACGCCGGACCACATGCTGCGGCCCTCGACCAGCGCGTCGAGCAGCACGCCCAGATCGTCGTCGGTCAAGACGATGTCCGCGGCGCCGCGGGCGGCCGAGGAACCGCGACCGCTCACCCCGATGCCCACGTCGGCCATCCGGATGGCGGCCGCGTCGTTGGCGCCGTCGCCGACCATCGCGGTCACTCGACCGCAACGCTGCAGCGCGCCGACAATCTGTACTTTCTGTTCCGGGCTGACGCGGGCGAACACCTGAACGTCGGCGACCAGTTTGGCGCACGCGTCCTCGTCCAGGCCGGCGAGCTCGGCACCCGTCACCACCCGTGCGTCCTCGGACATGCCCAGCTGACGGGCGATCGCGCGTGCCGTGACGGGGTGATCGCCGGTGATCAGGACTACGTTGCGGTCAGCGGCGACCAGCTCTTCGATCAGCGGGCGCGAGGACGCCCGCGCGGTGTCCGCCAAACCCACATAGCCGATCAACTCCAGGTCCTGGGCGGCGGCGTCGACGGCGTCGGCGTCGGTCTCCTCGTCGTCGGTGGTGCCGTTTTCCCAGTCGCGTTGCGCCACCGCCAGCACGCGCAAGCCCTGTTCGGCAAGGCTGCGCACCAGCGACTCCGCGTGCTCGTGGTCGGTGTCCGGGTCGGCGAACCGGCACCGCGGCAACACCACCTCGGGGGCGCCCTTGAGCATCAGGAGCGGCGCCGACCCGTTGGTGCTCAGCGTGCCGATCGCGGCGGCGAAACCGCGGCTGGACTCGAACGGCACCTCGGCGAGCATCGCCCACTCCGAATCACCTTGATCGGCAAGCGAATCCGCCGCGGTGACGATGGCTTCGTCGGTGGCGTGCGCATGTCCTTGACCCTCTTGGGGTTTCGTCGACGCCCACGCCGCTGCCCGGAGCACGGCCGCGAACTGCGGATCGGTGGTGGCCGGAAACGGATCCCGCGCGTCGGCCGCCGCCGGTACCGCGCACACGACGCGCAGCCGGTTTTCGGTGAGAGTGCCGGTCTTGTCGAAACAGATGGTGTCGACCCGGCCCAGCGCCTCGATGGTGCGGGGGGCCCGAACCAGTGCCCCGCGCGCCGTCAGCCGCTGGGCGGCGGCGAGCTGGGACAGGGTGGCCACCAGTGGCAGACCCTCGGGGACCGCGGCCACCGCGATGGCGACGCCGTCGGCGACGGCCTGGCGCAGCGACGCGCGCCGTAGCAATGCCAAAGCGCTGACCGCGGCGCCGCCGGTGAGCGTCAGCGGAAGAACCTTGCTGGTGAGCTCCCGCAGCCGGGCCTGCACACCGGCCGACGTTTCGACGTCGGCGACCGCCGAGATCGCGCGGTGCGCGGCGGTGCCGACGCCGGTGGCGACGACGATCGCCCTAGCGTGCCCGGCGACGATCGTGCTGCCCTCGAATAGCATGCTGGCCCGGTCCGGGTCGTTGACGGCGACCGGATCCACCTGCTTGTCCACCGGCAGCGACTCGCCGGTGAGTAGCGACTCGTCGACCTCCAGATCCTCGGCCACCAACAGTCGCGCGTCCGCCGGCACCACTTCCGGTGCGGCCAGGTCGATGACGTCACCGGGGCGCAGCGAATTGGCGGACACCGTGGCCGTGCGCGTGGCGCGCTGGGCCGCCTCCAGCCGGCGTCGCGTGGTCGCGACGGCCGGGACGACCACCCGGCGCACCAGCTGGTCCTGCTCGGCGAACAGTTCGGCGGCGGCAGCCTCGGCCCGTAACCGTTGTACCCCACCGGTTATCGCGTTGACGGTCATCACGCCCGCGACGAGAAGCGCGTCGATATTGCTGCCGACGATCGCGGACGCGGCCGCCCCGACGGCCAGGATCGGGGTCAGCGGATCGGCCAGCTCGGCCCGGGTGGTCGACGCCAGCCGCACCAAGCTGGTCATCGGTCCGCGCAGCGGTGCCAGCGCCGGGGTGTAGGACAGGTCGTCGAGACGGCGTCGCCACGACGGCGTGCCCGGCTCGACGGCCAATGGCCGCGCGCCACCGGCCAGCCGCGAATACACGATCTCCGGGTCCAGCGCGTGCCAGGCGGTCAGCGGCTGCGGGGTGGGATCGGGTAGCCGCAGCACCCTGGTGGCCGAGAACGTTCCCGCCACCAACGCGGTGGCCGCCGCCGCGTTGACGGGATTGAGCCAGCGGCGGAAGCTGACCGGGTTGGTGGTTCGGTCCTGCTCACCGGTGACCAGCAGCAGCCCCGCCAGCGTCGTCCCGCCCTGGGCGAGGTGCACGGCCGATTCGCTGGCCGAACGGGCCACCGGGATCGCCGAAAGGATCCGCACCGCGTCGGCCAGGTCGGTGCCCGTGATGATGTCCGCGGTCCACGCCGTCGCCGCGCGTGGATCATCAAGGGCCACACCGACATCGGCGATCGCCAGGGCTGCCAGCGTGTCGGTGGACGCGAAATCGCGGTGCAGCGCCGTGATCAGCAATACGGGTCCGCGATCCACGCGCAGCTCACGCACCAGGTTCAACAAAGGCGTGCCCGGCGGATGCGTCGCCCCGACGCTCGCGGTCAGCTCCTCGGTGCCGGCGACATGGCGCAAGACCACCCGGGCCCCGGTCCGGTGCGCAGTTTGGAACAACGGAATCGCATAGGGATCGACCTCCCAGCCAACATCGACGCTGCCCACGCATTCGCCGTCGACCACGAGGTCGGCGCTTTCGCGGCCCTGGGCCGGCGTGTCCGACGGGCCTTGCACCGGAAGCCATCTCAACCGCGCGCCGGTGGCGGGCAACTCGTCGGGATCGGGCTCGGGCGCCTCCTCGCCGTGCAGCAGGGCATCGGCGACCTCATATACCCGGTCGTCGTCCCAGCCGGGCGCATCGCCGCGCGAACGCAGCACGGCGCGGTGATCGCCGCGCAGCGCGGCGCCGTCGATCACGACGACCTTGACCCGATCCAGGCGCCGCAGCGCACCCGGATCGAGGACCAACTGTCCGGCGTTGGCCAGGCCGCGACCCAGCACCGCCGCGAACGCCTGCCGGCCCATGTGCGCCGCTCTCGGCACCCCGGCCTCGATCGCCCCGGCCGCGTCCTCGGTACCACCCCCGGCGACCAACGCGCTCGCGGCCGCGATGAGCGATCCGTTCGCAGCCGAGTCGACATAGCTCTCGACCGGGCCCGCCATCGATCCCTTCGCGGTGTCGATCGCCGCGTCGATGGATCCGCCGACCACGACGTGCGAAGCCTCACCCGCCGCCGCGGCCGGCCAGCTGTGCCGCGGCGCGTGCGATGTGGCCCCGGCCGACGAGATGACCGGCACCACCGGGGCCTGCGGCCGTTCGGGCGAGGCCAGCTGGGGCTCCCGGTCGCGCCACACGCGACGGTGAGCCGTCGCCTCGGAGATTTGCAGGGTGCGTTGCGTGAAATCGAGCAGCGGCGTGCCGACCGCTTGGGTCAGCCCATGAGCCGCGGCCGTCGTCGCCGCAAGCGCGACATCGGTGCCCACTCGACCCAGCCGCGACTCCAGCAGTGAAACCATGCGCGGCTGATGATTGATGAGGGCGGCCGCGGCCCGGGTGGTCTTCGGTGCGGCGGGCAGGCGGGTGACCCACCCGGTCACGGCGGCGCTCACGGCAATGAGGTCCATTGCGGCGGCGGTCAGCGGTACCAGAACCGCCAACGGGTTGCCCGGGTCGGCGAATGGCGCGGACAGGGGCGCCGATCCCGGTCCCGACGACGCGACGTCGTCGGCGATCGAAGCCACCGTTTCCCGCACTTCGTCCAGGACGACGTCGTAGTCGGCGTCCTCGGAGAGTTCGATCACCAAACGGCCCAGGGAGCCCTCGACATGGGCCTTGGCCACGCCCGCAATCCGGCGAACCGGTTCCTCCACCACCGCCGCGTACTCATGCCAGCGCGGAAACGGCAGCAGCGGATCCAGGTCCAGGTGCACCCGGTGCCCGCTCTGCCAGCGCACCGGGGCCGCGACGCCATTACGGGAACCGTTGGGGGAGCCGTTCATCCCGAACGCTCGGCCCGTCGAATTGGCTACCGAATGCGCCACGGGCCCGGCAAGCTCCACCACCGGGCTGACCAACATCTGCACTGTGCCCGCGGCGCCGGCCGCGGTGGACACGCCGGCTCGCACTACTTGGGCCGCTCCGCCGGTGACGCCAGCGACGACGCTGGCAACACCCGGAATCTTCATGTGGCCACCCTTCGATTACCGCTACCGTGCCTATCCTCCTGGCGTCTTTAGCGCCTGTCCACATAGGGCCTGGACGGTAGGGCTTCGTGATGACAGGTGGCTTACCTACTTTGCGGTAATCCAAACGCGCTGAACAAAGCCGGGTCGAGGAAAACGGTGATCGCGGCGATCCCGGCGGTGCCGGCTTCGTGACCTGCGGTGAGGACGTGGATGGAATGGGCGCGCAGAACGCCGTCGGCGCTGCGGCGGTACTCGGCCACTGCGGGTTGTGCGTTCGCGGCCGTCCGGACCATCACGATGTCGCCGGCCTTGGTGAAGGCACGGACGGCCAGGAACCGCATCACCGTGTCGCGGCCGGTGAACCACATAGGCAGAGGCGGCATTTCGAGTTTGACGTCGGCTTGCAGTAACTCGGTGAGCGCGGCCATGTCCGCGTTTTCGAATGCGGCGCAATAGCGGTCGAGCAATTCACGCAGTTGCGCGTCGTCGGGCTCGACGGCGTCGTCTTCGGTGGGCGAGATCTCCGCGAGGCGCGCCCGCGCCCGCTGCAGGGAGCTGTTGACCGCGGTCGGTGTGGTTTCCAGGAGTTCGGCGACCTCAGCGGCACTGAACTGCACGACATCGCGCAAGATCAGCACGGCTCGCTGCCTCGCGGGAAGCTCCTGCAGCGCCGTCATCACGGCCAGGCGCACACTTTGCCGTGCCGTGACGGCGCCCTCCGGAGTGCCCGACATCAGGGCATCGGGAATCGGCTCCAGCCACTGATGGGCGCCCGTGTATTCGTCCAGGCTGGCGTCGGGGTCGATCGAGCTGTCGCCCAGCCCGGCCGGCAGCACCCGCCGCGCGCGGTTCTCGAGCGCACGCAGGCACGCCGTCGTCGCGATCCGGTACAGCCAGGTCCGCAACGCCGCCCGTTCCTCGAAGGCCTGATAACCCCGCCAGCCCCGCAGATAGGTTTCCTGGACCAGATCTTCGGCGTCGTGCACCGAACCGAGCATGCGGTAACAGTGCGCGATCAACTCGGCACGAAACGGTGCCGCCCTTTCGATGAAGTCCTCCTGAGCCGGCATGGGCATCTCCCATCTAGGCCTCCGGTCCGGACTGGGCCGAAACGCTACTCCAGTACAGAGACACCCGGACGCCGGAATTCATCGTGCGGCGATGAATCGGTGCGCCTCGCCGTATCGGAATTAGTGCGGACATCGCGCCGCCCCGGCGATGCGCCCGCACCGTCGGGCAGATCAACGAGGAGATCGTCATCATGGTGAGAATCGCCGACACCACAGTTCTGATTACCGGGGGCAATCGCGGCATCGGGCGGGCCTTGGTCGAAGAAGCGTTGAGCAGAGGCGCCAAGCGCGTATACGCCGGTACCCGAGCGCAATTGACCCACCGGGATCACCGCGTCACGCCCCTCACACTGGACGTAACCAACCCGGCGCACATCCAGGCAGCGGTCGATGAAGTCGAATCGCTCGACGTCCTCGTCAACAATGCCGGCCTGGCGCTCTACGACGACTTGAGCGAGCGTGCCGCGCTCGAACGCCATCTCGGCGTCAACCTCTTTGGCACCTACGCGATGATCCAGGCCTTCCTGCCGTTGCTGACTCGTTCCGGCGGAGCCATCGTCAACAACCTGTCGGTGAACGCAATTGCGCCCTTGCCGCTCATTCCCGCGTACTCGATCTCGAAGGCCGCCGCGCTCAACCTCACGCAATCGCTGCGCGCCCTGCTGGCCGGACGGGGCGTCAGCGTTCACGCCGTACTTACCGGGCCCGTCGACACCGAAATGACGCGGGGACTCGAGATACCGAAAAGCTCCCCAGAATCGGTCGCGCGCGCCATCTTCGACGGAGTCGCGAACGGCGAAGACGACATCTTCCCCGATGCCATGTCGAAGTCCGTGGCCGAGAGCTGGAGTACCGGCGCGGCGAAGGCCCTCGAGCGCCAGTACGCGGCGCTGCTGGCGGACGGCACCGATTAATCGCGGCGACGGAACGTATCTGAACTAGGGAGAACCCAAAACACCGGAAGCGAGCACGATCATGACCAACACAATCACCGACCTCGCCGGCACGACGGCGATCGTGACGGGCGCCAGCCGCGGATTCGGCCGCGCCATCGCCACCGCCTTGTCGGCCGCCGGCGCCGATGTCGTCGGCGTCGCGCGCAACCGCGCACTGCTGGACGAGGTCCGCGACCAGCTGGGCGACACCTTCACCCCCGTTGCCGCCGACGCCGCGGATCCGGCCACGGCCGGCCGGCTCATCGACGAATATGGGCCGCGCACACTGGTGCTGTGTGCCGGGGCGGCTCCGCGGATGGGCCCGTTGCAGGATCAGACCTGGGAGACCTTCAGTGAAAACTGGAACGTGGACGTGGCTCAGGCATTTCATTGGACCCGGCACGCGCTGCGGCGTCCCCTTGCTCCGGGCAGCTCGGTGATCGTGATGTCCAGCGGCGCCGCGCTCAACGGGTCGCCGCTGTCCGGCGGCTACGCGGGCGCGAAGTCGACCGTCCGGTTCATCACCAGCTACGCCGCCGCCGAGTCGCAGCGGGCCGGGCTGGGGATCAGCTTCGTGTCCGTGCTGCCGCGCTTGACCCCGGCCACCGATCTGGGCGCCAAGGCCGTCGCCGCCTACGCCGAGCGCCAAGGCGTCGACGTCGACACGTTCGTACAGGCCGCCGGTCCCGCGCTCACCGCGGACCAAGCCGGCCGGTCGGTATTGGAGATCGCCGTCGGCGGCCTACGCGACGGCGATGCCTACCTCCTCACCTCCGCGGGCCTGTCCTCGCTGGCCTGAAGTCACTCAACCGAAAGGCGGACAACCTCATGAACATGAACACCCCCCCGATCGTGTCGGCCCAGGAGTGGGCGGCGGCCCATCAGCGACTGCTGGTCAAGGAGAAGGAGGTGACCCGGGCCCGGGACGCGCTCGCGGCGATGCGCCGGCGGATGCCGTGGACACCCGTCGACAAGCAGTACGAGTTCGAGGGACCGGGCGGCAAGGTCGACCTGCTCGGCCTGTTCGAGGGCAGGCGTCAGCTGATCGTCTACCGCGCGTTCTACGGGCCCGACATCGACGGCTGGCCCGATCACGGCTGCCGGGGCTGCTCGATGATCGCCGACCACATCGGGCACCTCGCCCACCTCAACGCCCGCGACACCACGCTCGTCTTCGCCTCGCGCGCACCGCAACCCGACATCGAGCGCCTCAAGGATCGGATGGGCTGGAAGATGCCGTGGTACACCATCACCGACAGCTTCGACGCCGACTTCGGTGTCGACGAATGGCACGGCACCAACGCTTTCATTCACGACGGCGAGCGCGTGTTCCGCACCTATTTCATCAACAACCGCGGCGACGAGGCGCTGGGCAACACCTGGAGCTTCCTCGACATGACAGCCCTTGGGCGCCAAGAAAACTGGGAGGATTCCCCGGAGGGCTACCCGCAGACCGCGCCCTACGAGTGGTGGGACTGGCACGACGCCTACGGACAGCACGAGCCGTCGCGATGGTTCGGCGAGCCGGACCCCAACGATCCCAACGATCAACGGCCGCCGCGCGCATGACGCGGCGCCGGGGTGTAGTCGCAATCGCCGCCCAGAAAACACAAATGCGCGGTAGCCGTCGACCGGCTACTCGCGCATTGTCGGACGCTGGTCTAGAGAATTCGGTGGTTGGCCCTGCCAACCTGGTACCCGGCCGGGAACGACTTCTCGATGACCTGCAACTGATGGTCCACTCTGGATTCGAGTTCGAGAACGACGCAGCTGTCGCCGACGGCTTTCGATTCGAGAACTATGTACCGCTGACCACAATCGGTGATCGGGTCGCCCGAGTGCAATTTCTCGACCGCCACCGACTCCGGTGTTCCGTCTGCCTCCATCCATGACACGTTAGGTCAATTCAGCGGATGAGGGAATAGTTCACCGGCCGGCCATCAACGCGTGTCGGCCCCAGGCTGCTTGAAGAACACGCTGACGCGAACGATCAGACCGTCGTCTCCCTGCTCGAACAGGATGCATTCCGGCCACGTCGTGGCAACGCCGTCGATCTCGAACGTCTCGGTCAGCTCCGCGAACGACAGCCTGCGGTCCACATGCGACACCCGCTGGACCTGCAACCGATGGCCCGCGATATTGGTGCACACCTTTCGCAGGTAGGCAACGTAGTGCGCCTTCCCGTCGACCCGATCGCAGAACGGCCCCTCCCGGGTCAAACCTTCGTCGGCAATGGTGTCGGCCAGTCCGTCCCAGTCGTGTGCGGCCAGGCACTCCAGGTACCGCTCGACCGCTTGGTCTTCAATCGCGTTGCCCATGTCGCCTCCGCTCACTTGTCGCGAGCGTAACGCCACGGCGAAATATCGCGCCAGAATTCGCCGTGGCGTTACGTACGCGGGTTGCCGCCCGGCCGCCGCGGCGGGCTAGGTTGTCTGCCATGAGCTGGTGGACCGCCCGGGCCGAGCGGACGATGACAGAAGACGTGCCCGCGCCGCCCGACGCGGTTCGCGATTTCTACGTCGACCTGGACAACATCAAGCTGGTGCATCCGCTGATCGTGTCCGTGGAAACGCTGGCCCGCACCGAAGCGCCGGACGGCTACCGCCAGAGCTACCGTGTGGTCGACCGAATTCCGCTGGGGCCGTTCACCATCCGAACGGCCTACCGGGCTCTGCTGCACGTGCCCGAGACCGGCGACGTGCTGACCGAGGCCGACCAGGCCCCCGGTGTGCGCCTGCGCGGAACGGTGAGCTTCCAGCCCGCGGCCGGCGGCACCCGGGTCACCGAGCGAATCACGATCAGGGCGCCCCGTGTGTTGGCCGCGGTGACCATCCGCGAGGCGGTGAAGGCGCATATCGAGATGCTGGCCGGCATACGTCGCCACTTCGAATCCGCTTGATCAGCGGGCTTTCCACTCCGAGGTGAGGGCGAGGTCCGAGAGGTATCTGGTGGAGCTCCAGCCGCCGTCGACGACGATCGTCTGGCCGTTGATGAAGGTACCGCCGGGAGAACACAGGAACGCCACGGTGCTCGCGACGTCCTCGACGGTCCCCAACCGCTGATGCGGAGTCAGCTCGGTGTTGATCCGCCGGAACCGCTCGTCCTGCAGGCGATGCTCGGTCATCGGCGTCTGAATGACCCCGGGAGCCACTGCGTTGCAGCGGATTCCCTGTGCCCCGTATTGGCAGGCGATGTGTGTGGTCAGTGCGGTGAGCCCGCCCTTGGCCGCCGAGTACGCCCCGCCGCGAAGGCCACCGACGACGGCGAAGGTCGAGGTGATGTTGATGATCGCCGAACCGGGCCGCATGTGCGGCAGGACTTCGCGAATGAGGCGAAATGGTGCGCGCAGCATCAAACCGAGGAAACGGTCCAATGTTTCGTCGTCGGTCTCGTGGACTGGCTTGGGACTGCCAATCCCGGCGATATTGATCAGGAAGTCGATGTGCCCCCAGCGCGCAACGGCGAGGTCCGCGAGGCGGCGGGGCGCGTCATCCTCGGTGAGGTCGGTGGCGTGGGTGGCCACCCGATCCGGGTCGTCGGTGATCCTGGCCAGGCCGCGCGACAACTCGGCGAGCTTGTCCTCGTTCCGGCCCGTCGCCAGCACGGCCATGCCCATCCCGGCGAGTTTCGTTGCGCAACCGGAACCGAGCCCACCGCTCGCCCCGGTGACGATCGCTACCTGCATGTCACTGGTCCGCTTTCATCAGTGCCGCCTTGATCTGGTGCTTCAATATTTTTCCCGCGTCGTTTTTCGGCAGGACATCCCAAATAACCACTTGCTCAGGCGCTTTGAACCGCGCCACGCCTTCCTCCTCGAGAAAGGCACCCAAGCCGGCGACGTTTAATCCGGGGTCCGGGCCCGGTGTGGACGCCGGCACCACGACCGCGCACGCGCGCTCTCCGGTGCGGTCGTCGGGAAGGCCGACGACGGCGACCTCGGCGATGCCGGGATGGTTTGTCAAGACGTCCTCGACTTCCTTGGGCGAGATGTTCTCGCCGTTGCGGATGATGATGTCTTTGGCCCGGCCGGTGACGACGAGGTACTCGTCGTCGACCCAGCGCGCAAGGTCCCCGGTGCGGAAGTATCCCTCCGTGTCGAACGATTCGGCTTCGTCTTCGGGGTGCTGGTAGCCCACCAGCATCTGCGGCCCGCGCACGCAGATCTCACCGGCGGTGAGTTTGACGTCGGCGAATCCGACGCGCCCGTCGGTGTCGGCGGCGTGGCCGCGGTGCCGCGGGGCTCCCACCGTCGTGACCGGCACTTCCGTCGAGCCGTACACGCGGGTGACCGCCGTTGAATCGAAATACGCTGCGGCCCTCCGGATCAGTGAGGGGGATGCGGAAGCGCCGCCGCAGACGAACAGCTTCAAGTCGGGCAGGTGCGTGCCCGCCCGCTGCGCGGCGGCCAGCAGCTGCTCCAGGAATGGGGTCGCACCGGCCATGTGAGTGCACCGCTCGGTTTGCATGAGCCGGACCGCCTCGTCACCGTTCCAGCGATCCATCAGCACGGCGGCGGTGCCCAGCAGCAGTGGGCATTCGAACGCGTAGATGGAACCGCCGATATGGGCGATGGGAGATGCCACCAGGAAGCCGTCGCCCGGCTCGACGAGCCAGTGGTCGCCGATCTGGCGGATCAGCGCATGAATCGAATTATGGGTGTGCAGCACACCTTTCGGGCGACCGGTGGTTCCGGAGGTATAGAGGATCATGCGCACCGCGTCGGGGTTCAGCGTGGGCAGGTTCCTCGCGACGGTCTGCGGGGTGAGCAAGGACTCGAACGGGATTTGGTCGTCACCGGGATCCCCACGCACCACCACGACCTCCGGCGGCGATTCCATCTGGGACGTCACCCTGCGCAGCATCGCGGGGTAGTCGTGACGCCCGAATTTCGATGGCGCGAAGAGCATGCGGCTGTCGGCGTCTTCGAGGATGAAACGCAGCTCGCGGTCCCGCATCGACGGCAGGATCGGATTCGCGACCATCCCCGCCAGCGTCGCGGCGAGATAAACCACCGCCGCCTCATGCCAGTTGGGCAGCATGAACGACACGACGCTGCCCGGGGGGATGCGGGCGTGCAACGCCTGCGCCAGCGTCGTCGCCTGCTCATGGAGGCTGCGGCAGTCCACCCGCCGGTCGCCGTCGACAAGCGCCACTCGCTGCGGCGTCCGCTCTGCGGCATCGCGCAGCGCGTCGGCCAGCGTGGCGCGAACCCACCAGCCGCGCGCGTAGGCGTCGGCGGCACGCGCGTCGTCCCATCGAACCCAGCGGTCGCCGATGAGTTTTCGGTCGTGATGCGTGGCGGTGATGCCAGCTAGCCTTTCATGCGCCGCATCGTCATCGAGTGACGGAACCGGGACGCCGGGTGGGTGTTGATGGTGACCTGGGCGACCTGTCCGTCGGAGGTCGTGTAGGTGCGCCGCACCTGCAGCGCCGGGGTTCCGGGCTCGACGTCGAGTCCACCCGCCAGTTCGGCGGGGATGAGTTCTGCCGCGATTTCCTGATGAACCTCGACGATACTCAGGCCGAAGAGGTCTTCGATCAGCGGGAAGATGGGGCCGTCATGGCGCTGCAACAGCCTGCCGACCGCGGCGAACGCGCGGTTGATGTAGTACTCGGCGCGGCACAGCGCGGACTCTGAAGACCCGGCCGGTTCGCCGCCGTCGGCCAGCCGGTAACCGCGAACGGTCAGCCACTGCTCACCGGCGGTCAGCCCGGTCCGCGGCGCCAGCTCGTCGTCGATCGTGACCATGGCGACCGATTCGATCGCGAAATGCGTACCGGCCGCGAAGGCCAGCAGGTCGTTGATCGACATGACGTGCTGAACGTAGGAATCCGACGACGGTCGCGGCACCACGAGGGTTCCGGTTCGCGGCCGTGACGACACCAGGTTGTCTTCGCGCAGTCGCCGCAGCGCCTCGCGAATGGTGTAGCGGCTGACCGCAAACCGCTCGCACAGCTCGTGTTCGGTGGGCAATTGCGACCCGACCGGATACACGCCGTCCACGATCTCCTTGCGCAGGGTTCGCGCGACCTGAAGGTAGCGGTGATCGACGACTTTGGCGTCCGGCACCTCAGCCTCCCGCGTCTCGCAGCGCCAGCACGCTGCCCTCGGCGTCCGCCGAAACGTACAACGTGCCGTCGGGCCCCGCGGCGATGCCGGCGAAGGGGCCCTGCGGCCCGGAGAAGGGCGGCAGCCCGAGTAGCGGCTTGGGGCTCACCCCCGGCGGCGCCCCGACCGGCAAGCCCGACGCGATGGTGCGCCGCGTCCCGGTCGCCGGGTCGAAACTGATCAGCTCCTTGGCGCCGGCGTCGACGACGTAGACCTGCCTGTCGCGCACGAGGATGCCCTGCGGCCGCCGCAAGCCGTCCACCAGGGTGCCGGTGCCGTCCAGCTTGACGACCCGCCCCGCTCCCGCTTCACAGACCAGGCACACCCCGTCGGGGGCGATGGCCACGCCCACCGGCTCGCTCAGCCCGGAGGCGAGCACCTCGACGCGGCCGGCCCTTATGGATACCACGCGCCCGGCACCGAGCTCGGCGGCCACGACGGTGCCGTCGGGAGCGACCGCCACGCCGTAGAGCTGGTCGAAACCCTCTGCCAGCACAGCACTTTCGTTGCTGGCCGGTCGATACCGCGAAACCTGGCCGTTGGACGTGGTGACCACGAACTCGCCCACTGCCGTCGCGGCGACGCCGCGCACGAAGCCGGGGTATCCGGGGCTGAACAACATGCCGGCCGTCCGCAGCGAACGGGACCTGATGGGCGACGACCCGCTTCGCCCGGCTTCGCCGCGCTCGCGATCGTCGCCGTCGGCACCCATGACGTAGAAATACGTGCCGTCGGCGACGTAGAGATTGCCGTCCGCGCCGACCGCCAGATCCAGCGGCCAGTTCAACCCACCCGGCAGCACCGGGCGAGACTCTCCGCCACCGAGGATTTCGGTGATCTCCCCGGTGAAGTTGGACACGAACAACCGCTCGTCCACGAAGGTGAGGTTGTCCAGCCCGGGGTTCAGCGCTGCCAGCACGGTGCGCTCGCCGCTGCGGGGGTCGATGCGCAGCACCTCTCCGGTCTGCACCTGGGTGGACACGATGCGGCCGGTGGAATCGAACTTCACCGCGTCGGGGACGCCGAGGTCACCCGCAACCCGTTCGGGGACACCGCCTTCGGGATCGATGCGCCAGATCTCGTTGGCCCCCATCAGCGGGAAGTACAACAAGCCGTCGGGTCCGACCTCCATCGCGTTGGGCATAGGCGCGTTCTCCAGGAGCACCCGCGGCGCGCCGCCGGTGAGGTCGAGTTCGAGCAGCCGCCCGCCCTCGCGGCACTCACCGATGAACAGCCGGCCGCGGTGAAATGTGATGCCGTTGGCCGACGGGACATCGTCGCGCAGCACCCGCGTGCGCCCGGCGGCGTCGCGTACGCTCACCCGGCCGTCCATCACTTCGGTGGCGTAGAGGTTGCCGTTCGGGTCGAAGGCCACGTCGTCGGGCGCGACGATGTCGCCACCCTTGGCGCTGACCGTGTCCAGCCGACCGGTCGCCGGGTCGAGCGCACTGATCTGGCTGCCGGTCACCTGTGCGATGTAGATACGGCCGTCCGGCCCGGTGCGCAGGCCGTTGGCCCCGAACAGCCGGCTGGGCGGCGTGAGTCGCTGCAGGGTCCAGCCTTCGGCGAGGGTGGGCTGACGCGCGGCCGAGTAGCGGCTCGCGTCCTGCGACAATCCGGTTCCGGCTATCACCGCTCGCACCATAGCAATCGGTCAATAGTCCAGACAATAGCCGAGGCGAAGCCATAATGGGGCCTTGACGTGCTGGCCGTAGTAGGAGAATCATGCTCTCTAATGAGTGCACGTCATTATCTTGTCCGGACAATTACCTGATCCTGCATGGGACACGATCTGTTAGGCCTTGAGGGGCGCGTCGTCGTGGTCGCCGGCGCAGCGGGCGGCGGCATCGGTACCACCATCACGCGCATGGTCGCTCAGGCGGGCGCGACCGTCGTCGCGGTGAGCCGCGATCAGGACAACCTCGACCGGCACGTCGGCCCTCTGCAAGCAGAGGGGCTGCCCGTGGTGCCGCTAGCCGCCGACGCCTCCACCGACGACGGCGTGAGTGCCACGTTGGCGGCGGTGCGGCGCGTCGATGGCGAATTCCACGGGTTGGTCAACGTCGCGGGTGGTGCCGACCCGTCGACGTGGATGCCGTCGACCCGGGTGACGCGCGCCGACTGGCGGGAGTTGTTCGCCCGCAACCTGGAGACGATGTTCTTCATGAGCCAGGCCGTGGCGGCGGAACTGAAGCGGCGCAAGAGCCCGGGCTCGATCGTCTCGATCTCGTCGATCAGCGGGATGAACACCGCGCCCTTCCATATCGCTTACGGCACAGCCAAAGCCGCGATCGTGGCGGTCACCCGAACCATGGCGCTGGAGCTGGCGGCCGGCGAGAACGGCGCCGCGATCCGGGTCAACGCCGTGGCGCCCGGGGTCACCGAGACGCCGGCGTCGACCACGTATGTGGACGCCGACGCCGAACGCGACCGTCGCGCCATTGCGATGGGACGCCGCGGCCGCCCGGAGGAGGTGGCCGGCGCGGTCCTTTTCCTGCTGTCGGACCTGTCCAGCTACATCACCGGGCAGACGTTGCTGGTCGACGGCGGCCTGAACCTCAAATGGGGGCACCTGGCCGCCGACAACACCTCCTTGTTCCTCAAGGACGAAGACTTCCGCGCGTCGATCACACGCTGGGACTAGGGAGAAAGGGAAAAGCGATGACCGATGACGGCGCGGCCGCGGCCGACCAGCTGACCGGGCCGGTCACGATCCCGGTGGAAGCGTATGTCTCCGAGGAATACGTGCGTGCCGAGCGCGACAAGTTGTGGCGAAAGGTGTGGCAGCAAGTCGGGCGCGTCGAGGATCTGCCCAAGGTGGGCAGCTACCTGACCTATGACATCCTCGACGACTCCATAGTCGTGGTGCGTACCGGGCCCGACACCCTGGCTGCGCACCACAACGTGTGCATGCACCGCGGCCGCCGCCTGGTGGACGTCCCGCCCGGGGCGAAAAGCGCTTGCGGCCAAAAGAAGTCGTTCGTGTGCGGATTTCACGGCTGGACCTACGACCGGGACGGCACCTGCATCCACATCCCCGAACGGCAGGACTGGCAGGGGGCGCTGACGCCCGAGAACACGCACCTGGCCAAGGTCAACGTCGATACCTGGGGTGGCTGGATCTGGATCAACATGGATCCCGAGTGCGAGCCGCTGCGCGACTATCTCGAGCCGGCCGCCACCATGCTGGACCCCTTCGGGTTGCAGGACATGCGCTGCAAATGGCGCAAGTGGCTGTATTTCGAATGCAACTGGAAGGTCGCGATGGAGGCCTTCAACGAGACCTACCACGTGGCGACCACGCATCCGCAGTTCAACAAATTCGGCAACTTTCGCGGCTGGGCCATGGCGCAGGGAAAGCACAGCAACATCGGCTACGACGCGCCCGCGGAGCTGGAAGAGACCAAATCGAAGATCCGGCTCGGCACCGGTGCGGACCCGCGCGTCTCGACCGCCGAGATGCAGATCTACACCTTGGAGGAAACCAACGCCACTACCACCAGAACATTGGTGGAGGCGGCCCGCCGGCTGGTCGACGAGCTGCCGGAGGACGCGCCCGCCGGCACGGTGCTCGAGCACTGGCTGTCCTCGGCGCGGCGCGACGATGCCGCGCGCGGCGTGGTCTGGCCGACCATCGATCCCGAGCACCTGGCCCGCAGCGGCACCGCGTGGCAGATCTTTCCGAACTTCCAGATCGGGCAGGGCCTGACCACCGCGCTGTGCTACAGCGCCCGCCCGCACGGCTACGACCCGGACCACTGCATCTTCGAAGCCTCGTGCTACGAGCTGTATCCGAAAGGCGAAGAGCCACAGACGGAATGGGTATACGCGCCACCCGACGACCCGAACTGGCGCAGCGTCCTGCCGCAGGACTTCTCCAACATGGCCGCCGTCCAGCAGGGCATGAAATCGCTCGGCTTCCGCGGCCCCAAGCCCAACCCCTACATGGAGCGCAGCACCGCGAACCTGCACCGCAACCTCGCCGAGTACATGGGCACCGGCGCGCCCCGCAAACTCGCCCCGCAACCAGAAAGAGAGATGGATCGGTGAAAGTCAACCTTGGGTTCGGATCGCACAACTCCCATGACTGGGACCGCGTGCTGGCCGGGAATTTCGGCGAACCGCCCGCGACCCCCGACTGGGAGTGCGTGCAGGCCACGCTCGCGATTGCCGACCTCGCCGAACCGCTCGGCTTCGACGGCATCTGGATGCCGGAGCACTGCGGGACCCCGTATGGCATGACGCCCAACCCGATTCAGGCCCTGAGCTATTTCGCCGGGCGTACCGAACGCGTCAGCCTCGGCACCTTCGTCGTCGTCGCGCCGTGGTGGCACCCGGTGCGGCTCGCGCACCAAATCGCCTACCTCGACATCCTCTCCAACGGCCGGTACACGACTATCGGAATCGGTCGCGGTGTCTCCAAGGGCGAGTTCGACGCCGTCGGCGTGCCCCGCGAGGAAAGCCGGCAACGGTTCAACGAGACGCTCGACATCCTGCAGCTCGCCCTGTCCGGGGAGCGGTTCTCCTATGACGGGGAAATCTTCACCGTGCCGGAGATGTCGCTTCGGCCCGAACCCCAAAGCGGCGACCTGTTTTCGCGCATCTACAGCTCGTCGTCGACCGCCGAATCGCTGGAGATCCTGGCGCGTCGCGGCATGGTGCCACTGTTCGTGGGCAACAAGCCGATCGAGGACGCCGGACGGGAAGTGCAGAAGGTGAACACGTTCCGTAAGGAGGAAGGCCTGGGGCCGTGCCAGCCGAAAAACGTGATGTTCATGTACTGCACGACCGACGACCCTGGCAAATCCGAAGAATGGATCTGGACCGCCAACCGCGACGTCACCGTGCACTACGGGTTCGCCGATGCCTCGAACTTCAAGGGCGTCAAGGGTTATGAAGCCTATGCGGCCCGGGAGGCCAGCGCCACCGCGGTCCTCGCCTCGTCGGTCACGGGCGCCGAGACCGGCGCAGCCAAAGGCCCGTCGAAGACGCCCGGCTACCACGCTTCCAATCTGCTGATCGGCACGCCGGAAGAGATCTTCAACCGGATCCAGGCCGCGCAGCGGGCCTGCTCGTTCTGCGAGCTGACGATCGTTCCGCAGTTCGGCACCATGCCCTACGCCGAGGCGATGGCGAGCACGGAGTTGTTCGCCAAAGAGGTGCTGCCGGCCGTCCAGAAGATGGAGGCCCCGCTGCACCCCGCCGCGCTCCCGGAGAATGCGCTGGCATGACGAACCCGGATTGCCCACCGACGCCGACGCCGGAGGACATCGACGTCGCGGCGTTGCGCGAAAAGTATCGTCAGGAGCGCGAAAAGCGGCTGCGCCCGGAGGGTTCCAAGCAGTACATCGAACTCGTCGACGACTTCGCGGGATTTTACGAGACCGACCCGCACTCGCCGCCGCTGGTCCGCGACGCGATCGCGGAGGACGTCGACGTCGCCGTGCTCGGCGGCGGCTTCGGGGGCCTGCTGTGTGCCGCGTACCTGAAAAAGGCCGGCGTCGATGACGTCCGGATCATCGAGTTGGGCGGCGACTTCGGTGGCGTCTGGTACTGGAACCGGTTTCCCGGGCTGCAGTGCGACAACGAATCGTACTGCTACATACCATTATTGGAAGAGCTCAACTACATACCGAGCAAGAAGTTCGCCGACGGTACCGAGATCTACGAGCATTGCCGACGCATCGGAAAGCATTTCGGCCTCTACGACTCCGCGATCTTCTCTACCCAGGTCCGGGCGCTGCACTGGGACGAGGAGATCAAGCGCTGGCGGGTCAGCACCAATCGCGACGACGACATCCGGGCCCGGTTCGTGGTCATGGCGTCGGGCCCCTTTCACCGGCCCAAGCTGCCCGGCATTCCGGGCATCAACGACTTCAAGGGGCACAGCTTTCACTCGTCACGATGGGACTACGAATACACCGGCGGGGATAGCAACGGCGGGCTGCACAAGCTCGCCGACAAACGCGTCGCGGTGGTGGGTACCGGGGCGACCGCCGTCCAAATCGTGCCGTTCCTGGGCCGGGATGCCAAGCATCTGTACGTGTTTCAGCGCACGCCGTCGTCGGTGGGCGCGCGCAACAACACGCCGACCGATCCCGAGTGGGTGAAATCGCTGCGGCCGGGCTGGCAGAAGGAGCGGCAGCGCAACTTCCACGCCTGGACGTTCGAGGGAATGGCGCTGGGCCAACCCGACTACGTGTGCGACTTCTGGACCGAACTCGGCCGCAACACCGCCGCGCGCGTTCTCACACTCGAAGACCCGGCGTCGATGACCCCCGAGCAGTTCATGGCCATCCGCGAAGAAGAAGACTACAAAGTGATGGAGCGACTGCGCCGCAGGGTCGAGAGCATCGTCGACGACCCCGGCACCGCCGAAGCGCTCAAGCCCTACTACCGGTTTCTGTGCAAGAGGCCATGCACCAACGACGACTACCTCCCAACCTTCAACCGTCCCAACGTAACGCTGGTCGACGTGTCGTCGACGAAAGGCGTGGAGCGGGCGACGGAAAAGGGTTTGATCGCGAATGGCGTCGAGTACGAAGTCGACTGCATCATCTACGCCAGTGGGTTCGAGATCACGACGGAGATCAGCCGCCGCTACTCCATCGACACCATCGCCGGCCGAGGTGGGTTGTCGCTTTTCGACCACTGGCGTAACGGCTACAAGACATTTCACGGGATGACCAGCCGCGAGTTTCCCAACCAGTTCTTCACCGGGTTCACCCAGGTCGGTATCTCGGCGAACATCGCCGCCAACTATGAACTGCAGGGCGAGCACATCGCCTACATCATCGCCGAAGCGCTGGCCCGCGGCGCGGCTACGGTCGAACCCACCCAAGAGGCGCAGGATGAATGGTGCAAAACCATCCGAGACACCGCGATCGACAACAGCCAGTTCGACCTGGAGTGCACGCCGGGCTACTACAACAACGAAGGCGGCGGCATGGGAACCGCGAAGGGCGAAGGGATCCGGTCCCATCTGGGCGAGCCCTACGGGCCCGGCTTTTACGCCTTCGGCGACCTGCTGGCCGAGTGGCGCGCCACCGGTGAGCTGGATGGCCTCGTGTTGGGATCTTGATGGCTGAACTCAGGTTCGACGATCGGGTGGCCGTTGTGACGGGCGCCGGCAGGGGACTGGGCCGCGAGTACGCGCTGCTGCTGGCTTCCAGGGGAGCCAAGGTCGTCGTCAACGACACGGGCGGCGCCCTGACCGGATCCGGCACCGACGAGGGGCCCGCCCGGCAAGTGGTCGCCGACATCACGGCGGCGGGCGGCGAAGCGGTGGCATCAGTCGACTCGGTGGCGACGCCCGAGGGGGGCCAGGCCATCATCCAAGCCGCACTTGAGAACTACGGACGGATCGACATCCTCGTCCACAACGCCGGCAACGTGCGGCGCGCATCGCTGAAGGAGATGAGCTACCAGGACTTCGATGCCGTCATCGACGTCCACCTGCGCGGCGCCTTCCACGTGGTGCGGCCCGCATTCCCGCTCATGTGCGCCGCGCACTACGGCCGTGTCGTCTTGACCTCGTCGATCGGCGGCGTGTACGGCAACCACGCCGTCGCGAACTACGCCGCCGCCAAGGCGGGCCTGATCGGGCTGTCCAACGTCGTCGCGCTCGAAGGTGCCGCCGACGGCGTGCTCTGCAATGTCATCGTCCCGTCGGCGGTCACCAGAATGGCTGAGGGCCTGGACATTTCGGCATATCCACCGATGGGCGCGGAATTGGTGGCGCCGGTGGTCGGCCTGTTGGCACACGAAACCTGCCCGGTCACCGGCGAGATGCTGATCGCCATCGCGGGCCGGGTGGCCAAAGCGGTCGTCGCGGAGACCCCCGGCGTGCACCGTCCATCGTGGTCGATCGAGGACGTTGCCGAACAGATCGACGCCATCCGTTATCTCGCTGCGCCGCTGGTCTTTCCCGTCGTACCCGACGGTCATGCCGGCCACATCCGCTACAGCTTCGACACCGCCGCGCGGGCGACCAGGGAAGGCGCCAGCCATGGCTGACAACGGGGCCGGACCGCTGGCCGGGGTACGCGTCGTCGATCTCACGGCGATGGTGATGGGTCCCTACTGCACCCAGATCATGGCCGACATGGGCGCAGACGTGATCAAGGTCGAACCGCCGCAAGGAGACGACACCCGCTACATCTCGGTCGGTCCGGTACGGGGCATGGGCGGCGTCTTCGTCAACGTCAACCGGGGCAAGCGCGGCGTCACCCTCGACCTGCAGTCCGACTCCGGCAAGATCGCGCTGCGGGCGCTCATTGAACAGGCCGACGTGTTCATCCACTCGATGCGGTCAAAGGCGGTCGCCCGGCTCGGCTTCAGCTACGACGAGGTGGCCGCGATCAATCCCGCCATCGTCTACACCAATTGTTACGGGTACGGCCGGCGTGGGCCGAAGGGGGACTTGCCCGCCTACGACGACACCATCCAGGCCGCGTGCGGGCTGCCCTACGTGCAGGAACAGCTGACCGGCGAACCCAATTACGTGGGAACCATATTGGCCGACAAAGTCGCGGGCCTCACCGCGCTCTACGCCACCATGATGGCGTTGTTCCACCGCGAGCGCACCGGCGAGGGGCAAGAGGTCGAAGTCGGCATGTTCGAGACGATGGCCTCGTTCATGCTCGTCGAACACGCCAACGGCGCCATGTTCGATCCGCCGCTGGGCCCGGCGGTCTATCCCCGCACGGTCGCGCCCAACCGGCGGCCGTACCGCACCAGCGACGGCTACATTGCGGCGTTGATCTACAACGACAAGCACTGGGCCGCGTTCGTGGAAGCCGTGCGGCCACCGTGGGCCAGCGATCTGTACGGCACGCTCGAGCGGCGGGCGCGCCAGATCGACACCGTGTACGCGCTGCTGGCCGAAACGCTGGTGCAGCGAACGACCCAGGAATGGCTTGACCTCTTTCGCGAACTTCAGATACCCGCCGCGGCGCTGTCCAGCCCGGCGACCTTGTTCGACGACGACCACCTGAACGCCGTCGGTTTTTTCGAGACGCTGGACACGGTCCACGGCCCGGTGCGATTCCCCGGCGTGCCGACCTGGTTTTCCCGTACACCGGGCCGCGTCGCGGGGCCCGCTCCGGAGTTGGGCGCGGACACCGCGGCGGTGCTCGAAGAACTCGGACTGGCACCCGCGGACGCGAATCCGGTCGCGCCGGCATAACCCGGAAATGGGGCCGCCGCAACCGGAAACCGTTGCGTGTCTTCGCGTGTCTATCTCCTGAATCCGGTCGCGACGCCACTAGGCTGGCTGCGATCAAGAGGAGGGGCAGCGACGCATCGGCATGGGCCAGGGCGCGTTAACAGCGGACACTGAGCCGGGCGGGAGGCATCCCGCACCGGCGCGTTCTGCTCGGCGCCCTCGGTGGGTTGCTCCGGTGCGACGGGTCGGTCGGCTGGCGATCTGGGATCAACCGGAACGGCGCAGCGGCATTCCCGCGCTGGACGGGCTTCGCGCGATAGCGGTCGCGCTGGTGTTGGTCGGGCATGGCGGCATCCCCGGGGTGAGCGGCGGGTTCATCGGCGTCGACATCTTCTTCGTGCTCAGCGGCTTCCTGATCACCTCGCTGCTGCTCGACGAGCTGAGGCGCAGCGGCCGTATTGAGCTGACCGGCTTCTGGATTCGCCGTGCGCGCCGGCTGCTGCCCGCGCTGGTGTTGATGGTGATCACCGTGGGCGCGGCCCGCGAACTCCTTCCCTACCAGGCCCTGAACGGACTGCGGGACGACGCTGTCGCGGCGTTCCTATGGATGGCGAATTGGCGGTTCGTGGCCCAGAAGACCGACTACTTCACGCAGGGCGCCCCGCCCTCACCGCTGCAGCACACCTGGTCGCTTGGGGTGGAGGAGCAGTACTACTTTGTCTGGCCGGTGCTGCTGATCGCGGTGACCCTGCTGTTGGCGGCACGAGCCAGGCGTTACTTCATGCGGGCGACGGTCGGCGGGGTCCGCTTCGCCATCTTCGTGATCGCCACGTTGGGGGCGCTGGCTTCGGCGGCGGCGGCCATCGTGTTCGTCTCCGAGGGCACGCGTGACCGAATCTATTTCGGCACCGACACCCGCGCGCAGGCGTTGCTGGTCGGCTCCGCGGCGGCGGCTCTGCTGGTTCGGGATTGGCCGTCGCTGAACCGGGGCTGGTGCATGATCCGGACTCGGTGGGGGCGGCGCGTCGCCCGGGTCCTGCCGTTTGTCGGTGTGGCGGGGCTGGCGGCCGCCACACACTACGCGACGGGCAATGTCGGTGAGTTCCGCCACGGTCTGCTGATCGCGGTCGCGATCGCGGCCGTGTTGGTGGTCGCGCCGGTGGCCATGGAACAGCGCGGCCTCGTCGCCCGCCTCCTGGCCATGCCGCCGTTGGTGTGGCTGGGCACCATCTCCTACGGTGTGTATCTGTGGCACTGGCCAATCTTCTTGGCGCTCAACGGGGAACGCACCGGCTGGACAGGACTGCCACTGTTCGCCGCCCGGTGCGCCGCCACGGTGGCCGTGGCCGCCGCATCGTGGTGGCTGATCGAGCAACCGATCCGGCGCTGGCGACCGGAGCGGGTGCCGCTGTTGCCGCTGGCGGCTGCCACCGTGGCGAGCGCCGCCGCGATCACCTTGTTTCTGGTTCCGGTGGGAACCGGGCCCGCGCTACGGGAAACCGGTTTGCCGCCGGGGGTTTCCTCCGTCGCGGCGGTGTCGCCGTCGCCGCCCCGTGTGGTTCGCCCGCGGCCTCGAGATCCCAACCGCCCGTTCACCGTTTCGGTGTTCGGCGACTCGATCGGCTGGACCTGGATGCACTACCTGCCGCCGACGCCCGGATTCGCCTTCCTCGACCACACCGTCATCGGTTGCAGCCTGGTGCGCGGCACGCCGTACCGCTATATCGGCCAAACGCTGGAGCAAAGACCGGAATGCGACACCTGGCCGACCCGATGGTCGACGCAGGTCGGTCAGGACCAGCCCGACGTCGCCCTGCTCATCATCGGCCGCTGGGAGACCGTCGACCGGGTCAACGAGGGGCAGTGGACGCACATCGGCGATCCGACCTTCGACGCGTACCTCAACGGTGAGCTCGAGCGGGCGCTGAACATCGTGAGTGTGCCCGGGGTTCGAGTGGTGGTGGCGACCGTCCCCTACAGCCGCGGCGGCGAAAAGCCGGATGGCCGCCTGTATCCGGAGGACCAGCCGGACCGGGTCAACCAGTGGAACACGATGCTGCGCAACACGGTTAGCCGCCACAAGGGCGTCCAGATCCTCGACCTGAACAAGAAGCTGTGTCCGGACGGTGTTTATAGCGCCAAGGTCGACGGAATCAAGGTGCGCAGCGACGGCGTGCACCTCACCCCGGAAGGCGTGAAGTGGCTGACGCCGTGGCTCGAGGAATCCCTGAGATAGGCGTTAATCGTTTGTGCGACAACTGATTTCCATGCTGTCGCTTTCGCGGACCTGGAAATTGAAGCTGGTGTAGCCGTTGTCGGGATTGCGCACGCGCTCGAGGTAGGGCCCGGTGTCCGCCGCGCTGGTGTTGTCGGCGACGATCAACGCACCCGTGGGCAGGCGCGGTTCGAGCAGCTCGATCACCGGCAGATACAGATCTTTCCAACCGTCGAGCAGTACGAACTCGACCGGCCCGTCCAGGCCCTGCAACGTGGTGAGCGCATCGCCTTCGAGAATGGTGATGACCTCGTCCAGGCCGGTCTCGGCGAACGTTTTCTTCGCGGCGGCGATCTTGGTTTCGCTGAGCTCGGTGGTGACCACTCGTCCGGTGCCGTTGTCGCGCACCGCGGCGGCCAGATGAAGGGCCGAGATGCCGAACGACATCCCGAATTCGACCACCGTGGTCGGACGCGTCGCGCGCACCAACGCGTACAGCAGGCGGCCGGCTTCGGGGGTCACCGGGATGTAGAACTCGCTCATCGCCTCGGCGCGTTCCGCGGTGGTCATCGGCCGGGCGAACTGATCGCGCCGCTCACGCAAGAGCGACATCTGGCTTTTCGATTCGGCGTACATCCGGTCGAGCACGGTCGCGACCCGAGGGTTCTGCAAAGTTGTGGCCATGCCCACGAGGGTAGGCCGTAAAAGTGTCCGGTTCGGTGCGCGGGTTTGACGGGCGGCGGGTCGCGATGTCAGCATGGACGGGCAAGCACCTCGGTAGGTGAGGCGTCTGCACGGACACAGGCCACTGACCCCGAACGTCGAGAGACGCCCCGGGTCAGGACAGCTCTTCCCGGACCCAAGGGTTGAGCCCAAGTGGCTTCCGGTGATGTTCCGGATACGCCGTGCAGTGCCAAAGCTCCGACGAGAGGGGTGCGATCGGTGTTCTCGGCGCCGGTCACTACCTCTTCCGATCAGGTGAATGTGATGACACCCGCGTGTGTCCCGGCCGTGAGGAGGTGAGGGCGAGATGAGTCCCGACGATAGTCCCTATCCGAAATACCTCTTGCCCCGACCCGGTTCCGGCAATGCTTTCTTCGTCTGAGCCATGAGCCGATCGGGCATCCAGAAGGAGAAAAATCATGGCTTTCGTTGTTACGCACCGTGTTACCGCTCGGTCCCGCGGGCACGGGCGGGCGTTCCTGCGGTCGGCTCGGCTGCTGGCTGACAAGCTGCGCACGCGCAGCGCGCTGACTCCCCAGGAGCGGGCCAACCTGTACGTGTCACGGATGCCGATCGCGGTGGTCACGGCGTCGTTGGGCGGCCACCCCCCGGTCGACGATCGGCGGTAGTTCGTTCGACTACCGCGAATCATTCGGCAGCAGAACGATTTTGCCGTGCGTGTGCCGCTGCTCGAGCTCCTCGAAGGCGTCGGCGACCCGGTCCAGCGGGTAGGTCGCGGCGATGTCGAATTCAAGGGCACCGGTGGCGACAAGGTGGGCGATTTCGGCGAGCACTTCCGGGGTCGACGCCTCCTGGCTGCCCTCGGTCTTGGCGCCGACTTCGCCCGCCTTTTGAAACGAGATGATGGTATCGATCCGCTCGGGCGCCACGCCGAGATCGACCGCGAGCTGGACGTAGTCCGGGCCGAACAAGTCGATGAACGCGTCGATTCCGTTCGGGGCCGCCGCTCGCAGTCGGTCGGCCAGGCCTTCCCCATAGGTGACCGGGACGACGCCGTGTGCGCGCAGCCAGTCGGCGTTGCCAGGTCCCGCGATGCCGAGCACCCGCGCCTGACGCAGGACCAGCAGTTGCACGACAAGGCTGCCGACCCCGCCCGCCGCAGCCGACACGGCCACCGTCTCGCCCGGTTGGGGCGCGACGGCGCGGACGGCGGCATACGCCGTCACACCCACCACGTACAGCGAACCCGCGACCTCCCAACTCAATTCGGAAGGTTTGCGGATCAATTGATTGACGGGAACCGCGGTGTGGGTGGCATGGCTGGATCGCCGGAAACTGAAACCCAGCACCTCGTCGCCAACCTCGAATTCGGTGACTCCCGGCGCTACGGCGGTCACGACGCCGGCAAGGTCGCTGCCCTCGCCGGACGGAAATGTGGCGGGGAACATCTCGTGCATCGCCCCGACCCGGATGCCAGCCTCGCCGGGATTGATGCCGGCCGCGCGAACTTCCACCACCACCTCGCCCGGGCCCGGCTCCGGCATGTCGATGTCCGCCACATACAACTCGTCACGACCCCCGTAACGGTCGAACCGTACGGCGCGCGCCGTCGCAGCCGTCATCTCGGCCTCCTTCGCCCAAACGCTTGCCCACGCCAGCATAGGCCGCCGACTCTCCGGCCCCTCCGGCGAAATTTGCGCGTATGTTCGTATGCGCTGGTGTTGTGCCGTCAGCGGATTGGCAGGGAAGGAATGTCCATGGAGCTCGCCCGGACTACCGTCGCCGGCTTGAGCGTCGCCGTCCTTGCGGTCGGCACCGCGATCACCGGCTGCGGCAACAACAAGACCCCGGCGACGTCGTCGAGCGCGTCGTCCACCGCGTCGACCGGCGTGACTGGCCCGTCACCCGGACAGACCACGGATTACAGTGGGCTGCTGATCAAGCCGAGCGACATCGGCCCGGACCTCACCACACCCCAACCGCCCGTGCTGAACCCCAACAATGCGCCGGGGGTTGCGCAGCTGTTCGCCAACGCCGACAACAGCCGCCGAATCGGGGACACCATCTTGATCGTCGCCGACCCCCAGACCGCGGCGGCCGGCATCGAGAACACCAAGGCGAACTACGCGGGCAAGGTGAGCGGCACGTGGCAGCCGGTCGACGTGGGATCCAACGGGGCAATGATCTCCGGGACATCGCCGGACAACTCCCAGGCGGTGACGGTGCTGTTGTTCAGTGAGGGCAAGGCGCTGGTCAACCTGGAATTCGACAGTGCGCCCAACGATCCCATCGATCCGGGCATGGCGACCGACATCGGCCGCAAGCAAGACGCCGCGATCAAGAGCGGGTTGCCGCCCAGCTGAGGTAGGTGGCCAGACGCCGCGATCGCGCGGAATGTCTTCACCCGCAGCGATGTTGGGGCAGCTAGGCGATGACCTCGACGGGATCGCCGACGTTCACCTGGTTGAAGTACCACGCGGCGTTGTCCGGGCTCAGGTTGATGCATCCGTGACTGACGTTCGCATGGCCTTGCGAGTCAACCGACCACGGGGCCGAGTGCACGTAGACGCCGCTGTTCGTGATGCGGACCGCGTACGACGCGATGATGTTGTATCCCTCGGGCGAACTCAGCGGGATACCGATGGTCCGCGAGTCCATCCGCACGGTGCGCTCCTTGGACAGCGCGGTGAAGTTGCCGATCGGTGTCGGGCGGGAGGGCTTCCCCATGGATGCCGGCATCGTGCGAAGCACCTCGCCGTTTCGGCTGACGGTGAACGTGTGCTCGGACACGCTGGCAACACCGAGTAGCGCGTCACCGGTGTCAAAACCGGTCGTCAGGGCCTGCACACCCACCGAGACGTGGCTGTGTGCGGGCCAATAGCGGTTCGGAACCCACTGCACGACATTGTTGTCGACCCACTCGAAGTGTCCCGGCACGTTGCTCGGCGAGCTGACGTGGATGGTCCGCTCGGCGCCAACGCGATCGGTGACGGGCGCAGTGAACGTCACCACTACCGGGTGCGCCACGCCCACCACGGCACCATCGGCCGGCAAAACGGTCGCGACTGTGGGAATCGGTTGGGGTAGCGGGACGGCGGCCACGCCGCGGGCGGCGCTGCCCAGCAGGCCCATGCCGGCGATCGCTACCATAACGAATAGATAACGAACCGTACGACGCATGGCGTCCGCCCTTCGAGATGGTGCGATCAACACAACGTTATTGTACTGACTGTCTACCCTTTACGGGTTTTAGCAAACATACACATCGCCGCCGGGTACGTGGCGATAACGACCCGATTACCCGTTGAGTTCGATCCGATCACCGGGCTGCGGACCTCCGGCAAACGATTGGGTGCACGCTTCCGAGGGCACGCTCGGCGGCGCGCCCGCAGTCCGAGACATGCGCACGAAAGAGGGCTCCGCACACCGGCTTTCGCTGGACGCAACGTCCTGACCTGCGCCCGAACGTCGATCTATGCCATGCCATCGGCGGCACAGATGCGAAATCTGGCCGATATCGCGTTGGCTGCCTACTGGCGAGGCGTTAGCCTCTGCGATAGCGGTGCGGTGAAGGCCGAGGAGGTGCCCGTGCTCTTCCGTCAGCTGGAGTACTTTGTCGCGGTCGCCCAGGAACGCCACTTCGCCCGGGCCGCCGAGAAATGCTATGTGTCGCAACCCGCGCTGTCGGCCGCGATCGCCAAGCTGGAACGCGAGCTGAACGTGACCCTGATCAACCGCGGGCACAGCTTCGAGGGCCTCACGCCCGAAGGTGAGCGATTGGTCGTGTGGGCCAAGCGGATTCTCGCCGAGCACGATGCCTTCAAGGCCGAGGTGGACGCCGTGCGGTCCGGGATCACCGGCACGCTTCGGCTGGGTACGGTTCCCACCGCCTCGACGACGGCGTCGCTGGTGCTCTCGGCGTTCTGTTCGGCACATCCGTTGGCGAAGGTGCACATCAATTCCCGGCTGTCCGCCGCCGAGCTGTACCGGCGGCTGCGCGAGTTCGAGCTGGACGCTGCCATCGTGCACCCCGCGCCCGGAGACGCTCACGACGTGGACCTGGTGCCGCTCTACCAGGAGTGTTACGTGCTGCTGTCGTCGGCGGAGATGTTGCCCTCCGGCGCAGCGACACTGACGTGGCCGGACGCCGCCCAGTTGCCGCTCGCCTTGCTCACCCCCGACATGCGGGATCGCCAGATCATCGACGAAGCCTTCGCCGGCCACGGCCTCACGGTCACACCGCAAGTCGAGACCGACTCCGTCGCATCGTTATTCGCCCAAGTCGCCAGTGGCAACTGGGCGTGCATCGTCCCGCACACGTGGTTGTGGACCTCGCCGCTGGCGGCGGAGATTCGCGCGGTCGAAATGGTCGACCCGGTGCTTAAGGCCGAGATCGCCTTGGCCACCAACTCCGCCGGGCCCGGATCACCCGTCGCCCGCGCGCTCATCGCGTCCGCGCAACAACTGGCGCTTGACGAGTTTTTCGACACGCAGCTGCTCGGAATCACGCGCCGGCGCTGACCGCGGCGCTGGTCGGATTGAGGCTTGCGAGATGACCGCTTTCCACCCCCGCTGCCGGGTCGAGTTCGCAGTCGATGATCGCGGGGCCGTTCGAGGCGAGCGCCTCGGTCAGCGCCGACCGCAGCTGCGGCGGCGTGGTGACGTGATATCCCTTGCCGCCGAACGCCTCTGCGATCAACTCGTGGCGGGCGGCGGCATTCAGCACGGTCGGCGCCGGGTCATTTCCCTTCGGCGCTTCGTCGCCGCGGTACACGCCGCCGTTGTTGAGGATGACGACCGTCACCGGCAGGCGATACCGGCAGATAGTCTCGACTTCCATCCCGGAGAAGCCGAAGGCGCTGTCGCCCTCGATCGCAACGACGGGCTTGCCGGTTTCGACCGCGGCGGCGATGGCGTAGCCCATGCCGATCCCCATCACGCCCCACGTTCCGGTGTCGAGCCGGTGTCGCGGCAGCTGCATGTCGATCAGGTTGCGGGCCAGGTCGAGCGCGTTGGCCCCCTCGTTGACCACGTAGACGTCCGGGTTTTGCTGCAGCACAGAGCGAATCGCGCCGAGCGCGTTGTAAAACCGCATCGGGTGCGGGTCTTCGGTCAGGCGCTGGCGCATCTTCTCGTCGTTGCGCCTTTTGCGAGCGGCTAGCTCGTCGGTCCATTCCACCGGAACCGCGATCCGATGGGCGCCCAGGCCGTCGCGCAGCGCCGACATCACCGAGCCGATGTCGCCGGCCAGCGGTGCCGCGATCGGCTGGTTGCTGTCGAACTCCGATGCCGCGATGTCGACTTGGATGAACGCGGCGGACCATTGCGGCGAGTCTCCGTGGCCGAGAAGCCAGTTGAGCCGCGCCCCGACCAGCAGCACCGTGTCCGCGCGGGCGATCGCCAGCGAGCGCGCAGCCGCGGCGGACTGCGGGTGGGAGTCCGGCAACAGGCCCTTAGCCATCGACATCGGCAGGAACGGGATTCCGGTGGTTTCGACAAATTCCCGAATGGCGCTGTCCGCCTGCGCATACGCCGCGCCCTTACCGAGCACGATCAGCGGTCGCTGCGCCCGCGCGAGCATGTCGAGGGCGCGATCGACCGCCTCCGGCGCCGGCAGCTGGCGCGGCGCGGGGTCGACGACCGGCCAGATCGTGTCCGCCGCGGCGGAAGCGTCCATGGCCTGGCCCAGAATCTCGCCGGGAATGTCGAGGTAGACGCCGCCCGGGCGGCCGGAGATCGCGGTCCGGATTGCGCGCGCGACGCCGCGGCCGATGTCCTCGATACGGCCGATTCGGTACGCCGCCTTCGCGAAAGGCCTTGCGGCATTGAGCTGATCGAGGTCCTGATAGTCACCGCGCTGCAAATCCACCGCCGCGCGATCGCTCGACCCGGAGATCTGGATCACGGGAAAGCAATTCGCCGTGGCGTTGGCCAGCGCGGGCAGGCCGTTGAGGAAGCCGGGCCCCGACGTCGTGAGGCAGACACCGGGTCGCTGGGTGAGAAACCCGGCGGCGGCGGCCGCGTTGCCCGCCGAGGCCTCCTGCCGAAAGCCGATGTAGCGGATGCCCGACGCCTGGGCGGTGCGGGCGAGGTCCGTGATCGGGATGCCGACTATTCCGTAGACGGTGTCGATGTCGTTGGCCTTGAGCGCGTCCACCACGAGGTGGAAGCCGTCGGTCAAGCTCGTCGAGTGCGGCCCTGCGCCCGGAGATCCCGAAACGGTACTCATGCTGGCGGCTCCTCTGCGTCGCGAATGCGTTGTCACCACTGTGGTCCGGAGCCCGTCCGGTGTCCAAGACCAAGCCGCTATGCGGCGATTCACGCCGCTTATCGACCCCGCCGGCGCCGATTCGATAGTTCACGATTATCGATCGTCAGCGGATCGGTATTGGACGAACGCGGTGCCGGCTGGGCATGGTGCCAATATGTCCGATGAATCCACCAGCCCGCGCATCGCCGACCTGGTCGAGGGCGCCGCGTCCCGGCGCCCGGACGCGCCCGCGCTGGTTGTCACCGCCGACCGGATACCGATCAGCTACCGCGAGCTGACGCGACTGGTCGATGACCTCGCCAAGCGGCTGCAGCACGCGGGCATCACGCAGGGCGACCGGATAGCGCTGCGCGCCGCCAGCAACACCGAATTCGTCGTCGGCTTGTTGGCCGCCTCGCGGGCGGACCTGGTCGCCGTCCCGTTGGACCCGGCGTTGCCCGTCGGTGAGCAGCGCGCCCGCTGCGCGGCCGCCGGCGCCGCTGTCGTCCTCGTCGACGACCCCGACGGTCAGGGCGACGGGGACGACTCTGAGTTGCGGTGGTGGCCGATCGCGGTGACCACACACGAGGGCACCGCTGCGGTGACCCTGGACGCCGCCGCCGCGCCGAACCGCGCCGTGCCCAAGCCCGAGGGGCTCCGGGACGACGACGCGATGATCATGTTCACGGGCGGCACCACCGGCGCGCCCAAGATGGTCCCCTGGACCCGCGGCAACATCGCCGCGTCGGTACGGGCCATCGTCGCCGGCTACCGGCTCGGCCCGCGGGACGCGACCGTCGCGGTGATGCCGCTCTACCACGGCCACGGGCTGCTGGCCGCGCTGCTGTCGACCCTGGCATCGGGGGGCACGGTGCTGCTGCCCGCCCGCGGGCGGTTCTCGGCCCACACGTTCTGGGACGACATCGACGCCGTCCAGGCCACGTGGTACACCGCGGTCCCGACGATTCACCAGATCCTGTTGGAGCGTGCCGCGACCGATCGGTCCGCCAGCAAGCGAGCCGCGTTGCGCTTCATCCGCAGCTGCAGCGCCCCGCTCACCCCGGAAACGGCGCAGGCGCTGCAAGCGGAGTTCTCGGCCCCCGTGGTGTGCGCTTTCGGTATGACCGAGGCCACCCACCAGGTGGCCACCACGAGCATCGACGACATCGAAAACCCAGCGGCGACAACGGGTCTCGTCGGCAGGTCCACCGGGCCCGAGATCCGGATCAGCGGGCCCGACGAAGGCGTGGGCGAGGTGTGGCTGCGCGGCCCCACGGTGGTGCGCGGCTACCTCGGCGACCCGGCCATCACCGCGGCCAACTTCACCGACGGATGGCTGCGCACCGGCGATCTCGGATCGGTTTCGGCAGCGGGCGATTTGATCATTCGTGGCCGGATCAAGGAACTCATCAACCGGGGCGGTGAGAAGATCTCCCCGGAGCGCGTCGAGGGCGTACTGGCGAGCCATCCCGACGTCATGGAGGTGGCCGTGTTCGGCGTTCCCGACAAGTTGTACGGCGAGAAGGTGGCCGCGGTGATCGTGCCCCGGGAGTCGGCTTCGCCGACGCCGCACGGGTTAGCCGACTTCTGCCGGGACCGGTTGGCGCCCTTCGAGATTCCCGCCGAGTTTCAGGAGGCGAGCGAACTGCCGCACACCGCGAAGGGCTCGCTCGACCGCCGCGCGGTCGCCGAACAGTTCGGCCCGAAGGTGTGAGCCGCCGCGACGGTTCCCCACGCGGCGCGCGCACCCGATTCGCCGACCCGGTAGCTCTGCACCAGCGTTGCCACCGCGGCGGCGATTACCAGGAGTCCCACGACGGTGTGCACACCGAGGTTCACGCTGCGGCCGCGCGCCTGGCGGATGTGCACCGCGGCCAGCACGATGACGGTGGCCACCAGCGCGCCCACGAGGTAGACCAGCGTTTCGCCGAGTTCCTGATGATTCTTGATCGCGGGAGACGGACCGAGCTTGTCGCGCAACCACGCACCCGAATTGGTCGTGATGGGCGTCAGGACGAGGGTCACCACGGCCAGCACAAGAACCAGCCAGATCAGCCGGCGCCGCGCGGCGGGCCACAGTGCGCAGAGGATCGCCAGGATCGCCGCCAGCGGAGCCAGCACGACGACGAAATGGTTGAACAGGATGTGCGCGGGAAGGCCGTCGACCGTCGACATGAAGGTCAGGCCGACGTCTTCACCCTGGCGGCCGCGGATTCCGGCATGGGTTCATAGCGGGCAAACGACCGAGTGAACGACGCGGCCCCATGGGCCAGTGAGCGCAGGTCGATCGCATACCGCGTCAGCTCGACCTGAGGCACCTCGGCCCGCACCACGGTGCGTTCGTGACCGGCGGTCTCGGTACCCAGCACACGGCCGCGACGACTCGACAGGTCGCCCAGCACCGCACCGACGAAGTCGTCGGGCACCAGCACCGAGATCTCGTCGATCGGCTCGAGCAGGGTCACCTTCGTCGCGGCGGCCGCCTCCCGCAGCGCCAGCGCACCCGCCGCCTGGAACGCGAAGTCCGAGGAATCCACGCTGTGGGCCTTGCCGTCGAACAGCGTCACGCGGATGTCGACCACCGGATAACCCGCGTGCACGCCCTTTTCCATCTGCGCGCGGACGCCCTTCTCCACGCTCGGGATGAAGTTGCGCGGCACCGCGCCGCCGACCACCTTGTCGACGAACTCGAACCCGGAGCCCTCGGGCAGCGGCTCCACCTCGATGTCGCACACCGCGTACTGGCCATGTCCGCCGGATTGCTTGATGTGACGGCCATGGCCTTTTGCCTTGCCGCTGAAGGTTTCCCGCAGCGGTACCCGGAGCTCCACCGTATCCACCGTCACGCCGTAACGGTTGGACAGCGCGTCGAGGACAACGCCGGCGTGCGCTTCACCCATGCACCAGAGCACGATCTGGTGTGTTTCCTGGTTCTGCTCGATGCGCAGCGCCGGGTCTTCGGCGGCCAACCGGCCCAGCCCCACCGACAGTTTGTCCTCATCGGTTTTGGCGTGCGCCTGAATCGCAACCGGCAGCAGCGGCTCGGGCATGGTCCAGGGCCTCAGCACCAGGGGTTCGGACTTGTCCGAGAGCGTGTCGCCGGTTTCGGCGCGGCTCAGCTTGCCGATCGCGCAGATGTCGCCCGCCACGACGGCGGGCGCGCTGCGCTGCTGCTTGCCCAGCGGGAACGACAGAACCCCGATGCGTTCGTCCTCGTCATGGTCGGGGTGCGAATGACCGTTTCCGTTGGCGCCGCCGAAGAACGACGCAAAATGGCCCGACACGTGAACCGTCGCGTCGGGCCTGATGGTCCCGGAGAACACTCGGACCAGGCTGACCCGGCCGACGTAGGGGTCCGACGTCGTCTTCACCACCTCGGCCAGCAGCGGCGCATCGGCGTCACAGGCCAGCTGGGCATGCGGGGCGCCCTGCGGCGTAAACACCTCCGGTAGTGGGTGTTCCATCGGAGACGGGAATCCGCGGGTGGCGATCTCCAGCAATTCCAGGGTGCCGACGCCGGTGCCGCTGCAGACCGGGATGACCGGGAAGAACGAACCCCGGGCGACGGCCCGCTCCAGGTCCTCGATCAGGACCGACTCGTCGATCGCCTCGCCGCCGAGGTAGCGCTCCATCAGCGACTCGTCCTCGGACTCCTCGATGATTCCCTCGATCAGGGTGCCGCGCGCCTCTTCGATCCGGCCGGCGTCCGACTCGTCCGGCGATTGCGTGGTCCGCTTCCCGTTGTCGTACTTATAGTACGTCTGCGACAACAACCCGATCAGACCGCTGCAGCTGGGCAGCCCGGTCGGCAGGTAGAGCGGTAATACCTTGTCCCCGAACGCGTTTTGCGCCGCGGCCAGCGCCTCCTGGTAGTTCGCCCGGGCGTGGTCGAGCTTGGTGATCACGACGGCGCGGGGCATGCCGACCTGGTCGCACTCCTGCCAGAGGGACTTGGTCGGCTCGTCGACGCCCTCGTTCGCCGCGATCACGAACAGCGCGCAATCCGCGGCCCGCAGCCCGGCCCGCAGCTCACCCACGAAATCGGCGTATCCGGGTGTGTCCACAAGGTTGACCTTGATGCCGTCGTGCGACAGCGACGCCACCGCCACGCCCACCGACCGCTGTTGGCGGATCTCCGCGTCGTCGTAGTCGCAGACCGTCGTGCCGTCCACCACCGAGCCCGCCCGGGTCAGCACCCCGGAAGCCACCAGCAGGGCCTCGACCAGGGTGGTCTTGCCGCCGCCCGACGGCCCCACCAGCACCACGTTGCGCACATCGCGCGGACTGTTCGCGGTGGGAGCGGCTCCCGCCCCCTGGGAAGCGTTCGCCTTTTCCGCCATGACTTTCCTCCGGTTTCGCTGGCTCGCTTGGCTCGGCCCATGGGGGTCGCTCTCGCGTAAGCAACTTTTCCCCCAACTGCCGCCCAACACAAGGCCACCGACCGGTCACAAATCGGGTTGGCGGCGCGAACCGCGCAGGACCGGCAGGCCGTGTCGGCGCCGCCCGCTCAGGCGTGCCAGCTTGCCCAGCGCCGCACGGTGACCGCAATGACCGGACCGTTCAGCGAAACGGATTGGTACTGAGGGTATTTCGCGCGCAGCAGCCGATAACCCGTGTGCATCGCCGGCCCGTCGGAATGGATCGCCGCCAGACCGTCGGCGCGGACCCACCACAGCCGCGCCCAATCGTCGGCGTAGTGGTCGACGAGCAGGCTGACCTGTGGATTGCTTTCGATGTTGGCCAACCGGCGCAGCCGTTGCGTTGTTTTCGGTTTCGCATCGACCGCGGTGTAGACGACGCCACGATCGTCTGCGGGGTCGTCGTCGAGGGCGAACACCACCGGCACCAGGTGAGGTCTGCCGTCGGGCGCGACCGTGGCCAGCCGGGCCACCGGGGATTGTGTGAACCTGACCGTCGGGTCGAATTCGCCCACGACGTCAGCTTAGAAGTCAGCTTAGGAGCTGGGCTAGGTTAGCCGCATGCGAGCGGAGACGCAGATCACCAACCTGTTGTATCGCTACGCCGAATGCATAGACAGTGGCGACCTGGCCGGGGCGGCCGAGCTGTTCGGGCACGCCCGCATCCGGGTCGCCGCCGAAGAGACCGTCGATGCGGCGCAGCTGCTGAAGATCTGGAGGTCACTGATCGTCCTGCACGCCGATGGCACGCCCCGAACCAAGCACGTGACCACCAATCCGATCATCGAGGTCGACGAGGAGGCCGGCACCGCGAGTTGCCGCAGCTACTACACGGTGCTGCAGCAGACCGACGAGTCTCCGCTGCAGATAATCGTCGCGGGCCGCTACCACGACCACTTCGAACGCGTCGACGGCCGCTGGCGGTTCTCCTTCCGCGACCTGACCATGATCGACATGGTCGGCGACGTCAGCCGCCATCTCGCGCATCCCATTTCCCCGGCACGACCAGCCTGATCGCGATCAGCGATCGGCAGAGATCCCGGACTTGCCAATGCTCTGCATAGCTACCTGCACTACGGTTATACGAAGCAATGAGTGCCGCCCAGACCCGGAGCCTGGGCCGATTCTGGTTCTTACCGCGACGCAGGAGGTACGGGGATGAGCAAAGGGCACCGCCGCCCGGTCTGGTGGACATGGCTGGTCAGCGTGCTGGCTGTGGCCGGACTGAGCCTGGGCCTCACGTCGGTGCCGGCGACCGCCGCCCCCTCCGGGCCGTCCATCGCGGTCGACCGCTTCGCCGACCGGCCCCTGATACCGCTCGATCCGTCGGCGATGGTCGGTCAGGTCGGGCCGCAGGTCGTCGACATCAGCACCAAGTTCGGCTACAACAACGCCGTCGGCGCCGGAACCGGCATCGTCATCGATCCGGGCGGTGTGGTGCTGACCAACAACCACGTGATCTCGGGTGCCACCGATATCAGCGCGTTCGCCGTGGGCAACGGCCAGACGTACGGCGTCGACGTGGTCGGCTACAGCCGAAGCGCCGACGTCGCGGTCCTGCAACTGCGCGGCGGGGGTGGGCTGCCCAGCGCCGCGATCGGTGGCGGGGTCGCGGTCGGAGAGCCGGTCGTGGCGCTCGGCAATGCCGGCGGCCAGGGCGGGACGCCCAGCGCCGTGAGCGGCAAGGTCATCGCGCTCAACCAGACCGTCTCGGCGACCGACACGTTGACCGGCGCCGACGAGACGCTGGGAGGGCTGATCCAGGCCGACGCGCCGATCCGGCCCGGCGACTCAGGCGGCCCGATGGTCAACAGCAACGGTCAGGTGATCGGCATGAACACCGCGGCCACCGACAGCTACAAGATGTCCAAAGGGCAGGGCTTCGCGATTCCGATCGGCACCGCGATGGCGGTCGCCGGACAGATCCGATCGGGCGCCGGCTCGAACACGGTGCACGTCGGCCCGACCGCCTTCCTCGGCTTGGGCGTGATGGACAACGGTGGCAACGGTGCGCGCGTCGAACGCGTGGTCAACACCGGGCCCGCGGCGGCGGCCGGGATCGCACCCGGCGACGTCATCACCGGCGTCGACAACACCGCGATCAACGGGGCCACCGCGATGACGGAAGTGCTCGTGCCCCATCACCCAGGGGACACCATCGTCGTCCACTTGCGCGGAAACGGTGGTGACCGCATCGCGAACGTGACACTGGCGGAGGGACCCCCGGCCTGACTCGCGCGCGGATATCGCCCGGCGGCTCGCTAATTCGCTTGCCGCCAGGCAACTTTCCCCGCGTGATTCCGAAACTCCCGCCTCGGGTACACGTGGCATCGTGGAATTGATGAACGACGCAAGAGACGCTGTCGAACACCATCCCGCCGGGGGCAGTCACGTCGAAGGGGGCGTCGTCGAGCATCCGAGCGCCGACGATTTCGGCGCCGCCGCCGTACTGCCCGCCGATCCGACCTGGTTCAAACATGCCGTCTTCTACGAGGTGTTGGTCCGGGCGTTCTTCGACGCCAGCGCCGACGGCTGCGGCGATTTGCGTGGACTGATCGACCGCCTGGACTATCTGCAGTGGCTCGGGATCGACTGCATCTGGCTGCCGCCGTTCTACGACTCCCCACTGCGCGACGGCGGCTATGACATCCGGGACTTCTACAAAGTGCTGCCCGAATTCGGCACCGTCGACGATTTCGTCGCGCTGCTCGACGCCGCTCACCGGCGGGGCATCCGCGTCATCACCGACCTGGTGATGAACCACACCTCGGAGTCGCACCCGTGGTTTCAGGAGTCACGCCGCGATCCCGACGGGCCGTACGGCGACTACTACGTCTGGAGCGACACCAGCGACAAGTACACCGATGCCCGCATCATCTTCGTCGACACCGAAGAGTCGAACTGGACCTTCGACCCGGTCCGCCGCCAGTTCTACTGGCACCGTTTCTTCTCCCACCAGCCGGACCTGAACTACGACAACCCCGCCGTGCAGGAAGCGATGATCGACGTCATCCGCTTCTGGCTCGACCTCGGTATCGACGGATTTCGGCTGGACGCCGTGCCCTACCTGTTCGAACGCGAGGGCACCAATTGCGAGAACCTGCCCGAGACGCACGCGTTCCTCAAGCGCGTCCGCAAGGTCGTCGACGACGAGTTTCCCGGCCGGGTGCTGCTGGCCGAGGCCAACCAATGGCCGGCAGATGTCGTGGAGTATTTCGGCGACCCCAGCACCGGCGGCGACGAATGCCACATGGCATTTCACTTCCCGCTGATGCCGCGCATCTTCATGGCCGTGCGCCGGGAATCCCGGTTTCCGATCTCGGAGATCCTGGCCCAGACGCCCGAGATCCCGGACATGGCCCAGTGGGGGATCTTCCTGCGTAACCACGACGAGCTGACGCTGGAAATGGTGACCGACGAAGAACGCGACTACATGTACTCCGAGTACGCCAAGGATCCGCGGATGAAGGCGAATGTCGGAATTCGTCGCCGCCTCGCGCCCCTGCTGGACAACGACCGAAACCAGATCGAGCTGTTCACCGCGCTGCTTTTGTCGCTGCCCGGCTCGCCCGTCCTCTACTACGGCGACGAGATCGGCATGGGCGACGTGATCTGGCTCGGGGATCGCGACGGGGTGCGCACCCCGATGCAGTGGACACCGGACCGCAACGCCGGCTTCTCCACTGCCAATCCCGGTCGCCTTTACCTGCCGCCGAGCCAGGACTCGGTGTATGGCTACCAGGCCGTCAACGTGGAGGCCCAACGCGACACGTCGACGTCGCTGCTCAACTTCACCCGCACGATGCTGGCGGTCCGCCGCCGCCACGACGCCTTTGCGATCGGCACCTTCGAGGAATTGGGCGGGTCGAACCCGTCGGTCCTGGCGTTCGTGCGCCAAGCGGGGGACGACGGCGACACCGTGCTGTGCGTCAACAACCTGTCACGGTTTCCGCAGCCCATCGAACTGAGCCTGCAGCACTGGAGTGGCTACACACCCATCGAGCTGACCGGGCAGGTGGAGTTTCCGCGCATCGGCCACTTGCCGTACCTGCTGACACTGCCGGGACATGGCTTCTACTGGTTCCAGCTGTCGCCTTCCGAGGAGAACGCATGACTTCCCCAGTCGACCTGCCGGCCAAGCTGCCTTGGTCCGAATGGCTGCCACAGCAGCGCTGGTACGCCGGGCGCAACCGAGAACTTCTCGCCGCGGAGGCGGGCTTGGTCGTCCCGCTGCGGGAGGATCTCGATCTGGTGCTGGTCGACGCCGACTACGCCGACGGTTCCGCGGAGCGTTACCAGGTGATCGTGGGGTGGGACTTTGCGCCGCTGTCCGAGTACAGCACGGTCGCCACGATCGGCGCGGCCGATGACCGGACCGGAATCGACGCCCTCTACGACGCCGACGCACCGCAATTTCTGCTGTCATTGATCGACTCGTCGGCCGCGCGCGCCTCGTCGGGGGGCGAGCTGAGGTTCGTGAAGGAACCCGACGTCGAACTCCCGCTGGAGGCCATGCCCCACGTCTCGGATGCCGAGCAGAGCAACACCAGCGTGATCTTCGATCGGGACGCGATCTTCAAGGTTTTCCGTCGGGTCAGCAGCGGCATCAACCCCGACATCGAACTGAACCGGGTACTCGGCCGGGCCGGCAACCCGCACGTCGCCCGGCTGCTGGGTACCTACGAGATCGACGCGCCGGACGTGTTCGGCGACCAGACATGCCCACTGGGCATGGTCACCGAGTTCGCGTCCAACGCGGCCGAAGGTTGGGCGATGGCCACCGCCAGCGTGCGTGACCTGTTCGCGGAGGCCGATTTGTATGCCTACGAAGTCGGCGGCGATTTCGCCGGCGAGTCCAACCGGCTCGGCGAAGCCGTCGCATCCGTGCACGCCACCCTGGCCGAGTGTCTCGGGACGGCGCAGGTGAATTTCCCGCTGGACAACGTCTTGGCGCGGCTGTCGTCGACCGTGGCACTCGTCCCCGAACTGCGGGAGTACGCCCCGACGATCGAAGAGCGATTCGGCAAGCTCGCCGACGAGGCGATCACCGTGCAGCGGATCCACGGCGACCTGCATCTGGGACAGGTGCTGCGTACCCCGGAGAGCTGGCTGCTGATCGACTTCGAGGGTGAGCCCGGTCAGCCGTTGGACGAGCGGCGGGCACCCGATTCACCCTTGCGCGACGTGGCCGGGGTCTTGCGCTCGTTCGAATACGCGGCCTACGGCCCGCTGGTGGACCAGGCGGACGACAAACAACTGGCCGCCCGCGCCCGCGAATGGGTCGAGCGCAACCGCACCGCGTTCTGCGACGGCTACGCCGCCGCGTCGGGCATCGACCCGAGGGATTCGGCCTTGCTGCTGGCCGCGTACGAACTCGACAAGGCGGTCTACGAGGCCGGCTACGAGGCGCGGCATCGGCCCGGGTGGCTGCCGATCCCGCTGCGGTCCATCGCGCGGCTCACGGCCGTGTAGCGCCCGCTCCGGCGCCGGCGGTCTGCAAGCATGTCCGTGTGGCGAGTGAGATTTTCGACAGTGAGGCGCGATTGTCGTGGGTGCTGGCCGGGCTGGCCGGTGTGCTGGGGGCGACGGCGTTTACCCATTCCGCAGGCTATTTCGTGACGTTCATGACCGGGAACGCCCAACGCGCCGTGTTGGGCTACTTCCGCGACGACGTGGTGCTGTCCATCACCGCCGCGCTGCTGATGCTGTGCTTCGTGGCGGGCGTGGTGGTCGCGTCTGTGTGCAGGCGGCATTTCTGGGTGGCACATCCGCACGGCCCGACGGTACTGACGACCTTCAGTCTGCTGGCCGCCACGATGGTCGACGTCATCGACGAGGGATGGAAAGACAATCCCCTTGATTTCGCGCCAATCATGCTGGTGGTCTTCGGTATTGGCGCCTTGAACACGTCGTTCGTCAAGAATGGCGAGGTGTCGGTTCCGTTGAGTTACGTGACCGGCACGTTGGTCAAGATGGGCCAGGGCATCGAACGCCACATCGCCGGGGGGAGCGCATCGGACTGGCTCGGCTACTTCCTGCTTTTCGCGAGCTTCGTCGCGGGCGCGACCGCGGGCGGGGCTATCAGCCTGATCGTCAACGGCACCTTGATGCTGGTGGTCGCCTCGGCGGTGTGCGCGCTGACCACCGGATATACCTACTTTCACCAGGATCGCCGGGCCCTGCTAGACGAGTCGGGGCAGTGAAAAAGCATCGGCAGCAGCGCTGACCGGGGCGCTGCTGCCGATGCTGACTAGGGGCGTCAGGCGGCTCTTAGGCGGAGTTGTTGCCGCTGTTGAGCACCTGAATGATGTCGGGCTTCATCGCAACCAACTGGGCGTTCCAGTAGGGCCACGAATGAGTCCCGTTGGCCGGGAAGTTGAACACGCCGTTGCGTCCACCCGCGGCCACGTAGTTGTTCTGGAAGGTTTCGTTGGTGCGCAGCGTCAGGCCCTCCAGGAACTTCGCCGGCATGTTGTCGCCACCGAGGTCGCTGGGTGTGCCGTTGCCGCAGTACATCCAGATCCGGGTGTTGTTGGCGACCAGCCGCGGAATCTGGACCATCGGGTCGTTGCGCTTCCACGCCGGGTCGGAGGACGGACCCCACATGCTGTTGGCGTTGTAACCGCCCGAGTCGGTCATCGCCAACCCGATCAGCGTCGGCCACCAGCCCTCGGAGGGGTTGACGAAGCCCGACAGCGAAGCGGCGTACGGGAACTGCTGCGGGTAGTACGCGGCCAGGATCAGCGAAGAGCCGCCCGACATCGACAGACCCACCACGGCGTTGCCGAACGGCGAAACCTGCTTGTTCGCCTGCAGCCAGGTGGGCATCTCCTGGGTCAGGAACGTCTCCCACTTATAGGTGTAGTTCTGGCCGTTGCCCTGCGACGGCTGGTACCAGTTGCTGTAGAAGCTGGACTGGCCGCCGACGGGCATGATCACCGACAGCCCGGACTGATAGAACTCCTCGAAGGCCGGCGTGTTGATGTCCCAGCCGTTGTAGTCGTCCTGGGCCCGCAGCCCGTCGAGCAGGTAGACCGCGTGCGGCCCGCCGCCCTGGAACTGGACCTTGATGTTGCGGCCCATCGACGGCGACGGCACCTGCAGATATTCCACTGGAAGACCCGGCTTGGAGAATGCCCCCGCGATCGCCGAGCCGCCGACGACACCGACCAGACCGCTCAACAGGGCGGCCCCGATGGCCGCGACAGCCAGCCGGCGCGGCATGGTTGCCGCTGCGCCACGCAATTTCTCAACGAACTTCATAGCTCCTACCCATCCTTCATCTGCCGCGAGCAGCGGTCGAATCCGTTCTCGGGGAGTGAAACACAGCGACAGCGCGCAAATCGGCTGTCACGGCCGGAGTTTGAAGTCGCGGTTAGGCAACGATTGGGCGTCGGCCCGAAATCGTCACGCTCCGATCACAATTGGCTATCGGAAGCGCCCCGCCGCCTTCACATGAGATGGCAACTGCGCTATCGCATTCCGCTACGCAACGAGGCGGCGCGACAGTGTCGAGGCCGTCGCGATTCCGATGACCGCAGCCACCACCAACACGACGATGTCCAACGGGTTCAGTGGCGCGCCGATCAAGAAGGCCCGCAGGGCGTCGACCTCGTAGCTCAACGGGTTGACCACGCTCAGCGCGTGCAACCACCCCGGCATCACGTCGACCGGGTACAACGCATTGGAGGCGAAGAACAGCGGCATCGTGATGGCCTGCCCGATGCCCATCAGCCGATCGCGACTGCGAACCAGCCCGGCCAGCGTCATCGACAGGCAGGCGAAGAACGCGGCACCGAGCATGACGGTCGCCATCGCCGCCAGCACCCGCAGCGGATTCATGGTCAGCCCGATGCCCATCACATACGCCAGCGCCAGCACGCCGACAACCTGTGCGACCGATCGCACCCCGGCCGCGAAGGCCTTTCCGGTGATGAGCGCCGACGCGGGCGACGGTGTCACCATGAGTTTGGCGAGCACGCCGGCGTCGCGGTCCCAGATGATCTGGATGCCATAGAAGATCGAGATGAACAGCGCCGACTGGGCGATGATGCCGGGCGCCAGGAAGGCCAGATAGGACACCGACCCGGTGTTAATTACGTGCAACTTGCTGAACGTGGTACCGAAGATCAGCAGCCACAGCGCCGGTTGAATCATGCGGGTGAGAAGTTCCGTCCGGTCGTGCTGCAGCTTCTGCATTTCCACGATGGCGAATGCCCCGATGCGGCCCGCTGTCGCGCGGACTCGTTGCCATCCGCGCGGCGCGCGAATTACGACCGCCGGGGCTGTGCAGGCATGGTTAACTGGCACGGCTGGCAACCCTTCTGCTGGACCGGATTTCGCGGAAATCGGACGGCGCCTGCGTGAGATCGGAGGCGGCGTAGTGCCGGAACACGTCCTCGAGCGTCGCGCCGGGCGACACCTTGGATACCCGGGCCTTCAAGTCGGCGGGCGTACCCACCGCGCGCAATACGCCGCGATGCATCAGCGCGACGCGATCGCACAACGCGTCGGCCTCTTCCATGTAATGGGTGGTGAGCAATACGGTCATGCCGAACCGCGCCTGCATGTTCCGCACTTGGGTCCACACGCCGTCGCGGGCGATGGGGTCCAGCCCGACCGTCGGCTCGTCGAGCACCAGCAGTGACGGGCGGTTGACCAGGGCCTGCGCCACCTCCAACCGGCGCACCATGCCGCCCGAGTAGGTCCCCGCCAGCCGTTCGGCCACGTCGAGCAGCTCCATGGCGGCCAGCGCCTGTTCGACGCGCTCGGCGCGATCGGCGCGGGACACCCCGTACAGCCGGGCGAACCACTCCACGTTCTGGCGACCCGTTAAGGCCGGCTCGATCGAAAGCTGTTGTGGCACATAGCCGATATTGCTCCGGATATCTGTGGTCTGGCGGCGGGAGTCCAGCCCAAAGACGCGCAGCTCACCCTGCTGGATGGGGGCTAGCGTGGTGAGCATTCGGACCAGGGTGGTCTTTCCTGCGCCGTTGGGGCCCAGCAGGCCCATCGTCTCGCCGGGGCGTACTTGCAATGTCAGGTCGTCGACCGCGGTGAACTGGCCATAGCGGTAGGTCAGGTTCCGGCAGTCGATCGCCATCGGCAGGCTCATGAGCGTCGCTCCTGCAATAGTCGGGTCATCGTGTCCAGGACCTCCAATCCCTTTGTCAGAGATTCGATTTGGTCCTCGTCCAGTTCGCCGAGCACCTCGGACATCAGCGCTCGCCGCGCGGCGCGTGATGCGTCGACGACCTGCTGGGTGGGCTCGGCGAGCCGTAGCTGGCAGGCGCGCCGGTCGGTCTCGTCCACGGTCCGGATCAGCCACCCGTTCGCCACCAGCTTGGAGACCAGGGTTGAGGCGGTGTTGGGCACCAGCCCTAGCTCCGCGGCGGCGCGGCGCACCGAGATCCCCGGTCGCCGCCCGACGAGCCACAACAGCTCGGACTGCGACTCGGTGAGCCGCCCGGAATCCAGGCCGCGACCGGCCGATCGGCGGAGCTGCCGGCGCAGTCTTCCGACCACGCCGAACACCTCGGTGACCAAGTCGGTGCGCGTCTGCATAAGGTCCATAATAGCTCTGTTTCCGAGCTAAATATGTGTGCGAGCTGTGCGGGGGTTAGACATCAGCTACTTTTCGGGAGCTACTTTTCGAGGCGATGGAGATCGACGCCGGTGAGCACCCCATTGTCGACGCTCGCGGTCATGTAAGTGCAGAACGGTTGCCGTCGCCGATCGGTGGGAGAACCGGGATTGAGCAGCCGCAACCCCGTTTGTGTGGTCGTATCCCACGGGATGTGACTGTGCCCGAACACCAGCACATCGCTGTCGGGATAGAGCCGCGACATGCGGGCCTCACGTCCCGCCGCGGCGCCCGTCTCATGAACCACGGTGAGGTGCAGGCCCTCCAGCTTCGCGTCGGCCCGTTCGGGCAACCGCGCGCGCAGCGCGGGCCCGTCGTTGTTGCCCCAGCACGCCACCAGCCGGGCGGCCCTGGCTTCGAGCTCGTCGAGCAGCTCGGGCACGACCCAGTCGCCCGCGTGCACGACCACATCCGCGTCGGCGACCTCGTCCCACACCCGCGTGGGCAGGTCGCGAGCCCGGCGCGGGACGTGGGTATCGGCGATCAGCAGCAGCCTCACGAGTTCTATGCTTACCCGCGAGCAGAGGAGAACACCGAATGCGCACCTTCGAGTCAGTCGCCGACCTCGCCGCCGCGGCGGGCGAGACCATCGGGCAGAGCGACTGGGTGACCATCACCCAGAAAGACGTCAATCTGTTTGCGGACGCGACCGGCGATCACCAATGGATCCACGTCGACCCGGAGAAAGCGGCCGCCGGCCCGTTCGGCGGCACCATCGCCCACGGCTTCATGACCCTGTCGTTGTTGCCGCGCCTGCAGCACCAGATGTACACGGTCAACGGCATCAAGCTCGCGATCAACTACGGCCTCAACAAGGTTCGCTTCCCGGCGCCGGTACCGGTCGGCTCCCGGGTGCGGGCGCAGAGCTCACTGGTCAGCGTCGACGATCTCGGCAACGGTGCGGTGCAGGCGATCGTGTCGACCACCGTCGAGATCGATGGATCGCCGAAGCCGGCGTGCGTGGCCGAAAGTATCGTCCGCTACATCTCCTGACGCAGCTGCGCCGTCGCCGAGATTGCCGCCATGGCTGTGGTCGGCGCCCGAATCACGACCCTCACGGCAATCTCGCCGCGCGCGCCGTCAGAACTCGGCGATCGAGTGTTCCAGGCGCTCGGCCAGCCGGGCCTGGGCCTCCGCGCGCCGGGTGGGGATGTGCTGCGACGGGAAAGGCGTTGTTACGGGCTGATATTCGCGCAACGTCCGGCGGGCGACCGTCATCTTGTGCAATTCGGTGGCGCCGTCGGCGATGCCCAGTGATTCGGCGGCCACCAGCATCTTGACGAACGGCATCTCGTCGGAGACGCCGAGCGCGCCGTGCAGGTGCAGCGCGCGCTGCGCGACATCGTGGAGCACCTGGGGCATGGCGACCTTCACCGCGGCGATGTCGCGGCGCACCTTCTGGTAGTCGTGATGCTTGTCGATCAACCACGCGGTGCGCAGCACCAGCAGCCGGAACTGCTCGATCTGAATCCAGCTGTCGGCGATCTTTTCCTGCGTCATCTGGAAGTCGGACAGATGGCCATTCCTGGTCTTGCGTGACACCGCACGCTCGCACATCATATCAAAAGCCTTGCGCGCCAACGCGATTGTACGCATCGCATGGTGGATGCGGCCGCCGCCGAGGCGGGTCTGCGCGATCATGAAGGCCGATCCCTCGCCGCCCAGCACATGATCGGCCGGTACCCGGACCTCGTTGTAACGGACGTAGCCATGCGAGCCGTGCTTCGACTCGCCTCCCACCCCGACGTTGCGGATGATCTCGATGCCCGGCGTCTCGCCCGGAACGATGAACAGCGACATCTTGTCGTAGGTGCGCGCGTCGGGCTTGGTGACGGCCATGACGATGAAGAACGACGCATGCTTGGCGTTGGAGGAGAACCACTTCTCGCCGTTGATCACCCAGTCGTCACCGTCGCGGGTTGCGCTCGTCACGAACATCCCGGGATCGGAGCCGCCCTGCGGCTCGGTCATCGAGTAGCAGGAGGAGATCTCGCCATCGAGCAGTGGCTGCAAGTAGCGCGCCTTCTGCTCGTCGGTGCCGAACAGCGCGAGGATCTCGGCGTTGCCCGAGTCGGGTGCCTGGCAGCCGAACACAGACGGGGCCCAACGGGAGCGCCCGAGGATTTCGTTGAGCAGCGCGAGCTTGACCTGGCCGAAGCCCTGACCGCCGAGCTCGGGCCCCAGATGCGCGGCCCACAGACCTTGCTCCTTTACCTGCTGCTGTAGCGGCCGCAGGATGGCCATCATCTCGGCGTTCTGTTTGTCGTAAGGATCAAGGGCGACCAGATCGAGCGGTTCCAGCTCGTCGACCATGAATTTCTCGACCCAGTCCAGCTTCGCCTGGTATTCGGGGTCCGTTTCGAAGTCCCACACCGTGGCCAACCGTTCCCCGGCGCAGCGTCGCGCCGGCCTCGTTGATGGAGTCATCGTAGATGCGCCCGCGCAGACACCTCGACGCGGCGCCGCTAACCACTAGTGCAGCTTGGGGAGCACGTTGGTGCGGTAGAAGTGAATCGCTGCGATGGGGTCGTCCTGCGGGAAGTGCAAAAACGGGACGGCACCGGCGTCGAGCACCGCTTGCACCGCAGTGACGTGTGTTCCCGGGTCGGTGCCGACCGTCCAGTTGGCGAGCACCTTGTCGATCGGGTTCGATTCGGCGGCGCGCTGTATCTCGACGGGATTGGGCTGGTCGACGGCCCCGGCGGTGAACCGCCACTGGGCGGCGGCGCGGGCGGCTTCCGCGCCGTCGCCGACGACGGCGAACATTTCGGCGCGCTTACCCAGGCCGGCGGGATCGCGGCCCGCGGCTTTCGCGCCGGCGGCGAAAGCGGCGAGCAGCTTCGAATTGGTCACGTCGTGGGCCTGGGTGATCCATCCGTCGCCGTACTGGCCGGCCAGTGTCGCGCTTTTGGGCCCACCGGCCGCCACGAAGATCGGTGGAGGCGTTTCGGGCACGTCGTAGAGTTTCAGCGAGTTCGTCTGAAAATAGCGGCCGGGGAAGGAAATTCGTGAGCCGCTCCACAGCTGGCGGATCAATCCGATGGCCTCGACCAATCGGTCGTGGCGCTCGGTGTAGTTACCGAACGTGTTGGTCGTGGCCTGTTCGTTGAGCCGCTCGCCGGTGCCGACGCCCAAGAACACCCGTCCTGGATTGAGGATCGCCAGCGAGGCGAACGCCTGCGCTACCGTCGCTGGGTGATAGCGGTAGGTGGGGCAGGTCACGCCGGTGCCGAAGGAAACGCGACTCGTGTTGGTACCGACCAACGCCAGCGTCAGCCACGGGAACATCGAATGGCCCTCGTTGTCCTGCCAGGGCTGGATGTGGTCGCTCGCCCACACGTATTGGAAACCCGCCTCTTCGGCCGCTCGGGCTTGCGCCACCAGCCGATCGGTGCGGAACTGCTCGTGCGAGAGCACGAACCCCACACCCTTGCCCGCCGGCGGCGGCGTCGTAGGCCCGGCGTGGTCGGCCCCGGGTTTGCCGCACGCGCCCGACAATCCGGTCGTTCCGAGCACGCCCGCACCCGCGGCCATCCGGCCGAACGTCCGACGTGAGATGCCAGTCATCGGGCCGGAATACCCGCCGCTCCGGCGACGACACTCGCTAGCCTGACTTGTGTGAGTCCACAGGCGCGCCCGGCGCGTAAAGACGATCTCGGCGCGCTGGCGCACACGTTGGCCCGCGCGTTCTACGACGATCCGGTGATGATCTGGCTCCTCCCCGACGAGAAGGCCCGGATCGCGCAACTGCGTCGCATGTTCACGGCGATGACCCGGCACCACCATCTGGCCCTCGGCGGCGTGGAGGTGGCCTGCGACGGGCCGGGCGTGGGCGCGGCGGCGCTGTGGGATCCGCCGAATCACTGGCAGGAAACGCGGTGGGGGCAGTGGGCGATGAAACCGACGTTCATCCGCGTATTCGGTCTTCGGTCGATGCGGGGACGCGCGGTGCAGGAACTGATGAAACGCGTCCACCCCGAAGAGCCGCACTGGTATCTGGCCGTGATCGGTAGCGATCCGTTGGTACGCGGCCAGGGCTTCGGTCAGGTCCTGATGCGGTCCCGCCTGGACCGCGTTGACGCCGAACACGCACCGGCCTATCTCGAGTCGACCAAAAGCGAAAACGTGCCGTATTACGAACGTTTCGGCTTCACGGTGACCCGTGAGATCGTGCTCCCGGACGGCGGCCCGACGATGTGGGCAATGTGGCGGGCGCCGCGGTAGCGGTTCACGGGCTGCTGCGCCAGCCGGCGATGCCGATGGTGATCAACCGCAGTTGTTTGACCGCAAGCCGGCGCACGTCTTCCAGCGCCTCGGTGCTCTGGGCGTCCTCGATGGCCTCGGCGATCACGATCATCGCGTTGACGAACAGCGTCGCCAGCACGTTGAGATCCTCGGTGCTCCATTCGTGCAGGCCGGGAAATCGCGCCAGGTCGGTGGCCAGCTCCGAGGTGATCAGGCGCAGCTCGGTGCGGATCGCATAGCGCAGCACGGTGACTCCGCCCGAGCGCTCCCGATAGATAAACCGCCAGTGCTCGCGGCGTTCGGTGATGCTGGCGACGACGATCTCGACCGACGACTCGATCACGCGGGTGGGGTCGAGCTTGCCCGCCCGCGCCCCGCGCAGGGTGTCCCGCAGCGTGCGAAACGACTCATCGATCAACACCAGCCCGAGCGCCTCCATCGACTCGAAATGGCGATAGAACGCGGCGGGCACGATCCCGACCTCCCGCGTCACCTCACGCAAGCTCAGGCTGGAAAAGCTGCGGTCCTGCAGCAGCTTGAGGGCCGCGGCGATGATGGCACGCCTGGTGGCCTCCTTGCGCTCGCCGCGCGAGGGGCTTTCGCGTGCGCCGTCGCGGCCGGACTTACGCGACCGTGAGCCAGGAGTACGACTGTTCACTATTGTGAACCCTACCACATACGGGTAGAAACCCTTGACTAGCTGGGTCAGACGGGCGCACGGTGTACATATGTTCACTCAAACCGCTCAGACCTCCGGTCGGCGCTTTGTCAAAGCTTTCCAGAAGCGAGTCCTGGGTTCCGACCTGGTCGGCTTGCTCACGGGTCCCCACGGCGTCGACCGCTACACCGAGCTGGTCGCGCCGACCTGGACGTCGGGAGACGGCCGCGCCAAAGTCGTCGACGTCCGCAGGACCACTCCGCGCAGCGTCACCCTCACCCTCGCTCCGAACGAGGCCTTCGCATCAGCCCATACCATCGAGGCGGGTCAGTACGTCAACGTCACCGTCGACATCGACGGCCGCCGGCACACCCGCTGCTACTCGCCTGCCAACGCCGAAGGCAGCTCGTACCTGGAGCTGACGATCGGTCACCACGACGGCGGGGTGGTCTCGACCTACCTGTACGAGCGCGCCCGTCGCGGCATGGTGGTCGGCCTGGCAGGCGTCGGCGGGGACTTTGTGTTGCCGGCGCAGCGACCGCGGCGCATCCTGTTCGTCTCCGGCGGAAGCGGCATCACGCCCGTCATGGCGATGCTGCGGACGCTGATCGCCGAGCGCCATCCGCAAACCCCTGGAGCCGAGGTCGCGTTCATCCACTACGCGCGCAGCGCCGCTGAGGCGTGCTATCGCGAGGAACTTGCCGCCCATAACGGCCTGCCCGGGGTGCGGGTGCTGCACGGTTACACCCGATCCGACGACGGCGATTTGACCGGCCGCTTCGGGCGCGAGCACCTGGACGCCGCGATGCCTTCGCCGGATGTGGTATTCGTCTGCGGGCCAACGGCATTGGTCGAGGCGGTCCGCGAGCACTGCGACAACGTGCACACCGAAAGCTTCGTGCCGCCGGCCTTCGAGCCGTCGGCGAACCCATCCGGTGGCCGAATCACGTTCGCGGACAGCGGCATTGATGTCGTCGACGACGGCCGCTCGCTGCTGGAACAGGCCGAATCAGCCGGCCTGACCCCCGAGAACGGCTGCCGCATGGGAATCTGCCACACCTGCACCCGGCGCAAGACGGCCGGCACGGTGCGCAACCTGGTCACCGGCGCGGTCTCGACCTGCCCCGACGAGGACGTCCAGATCTGCGTGTCCGTCCCCGTCGGCGACGTCGACCTATCCCTTTAGGCCAATAAATGTGCGCGAGTGTGAATCTGGCGACGCCCACGCGGCGTGTCGCGTCGCGAAATTCACAGTCGCGGTGGACCTCGAAAGGAGTTCCCATGACACCCAACAAGATCACCCTGACCCCGGAACAGGCCGACGCCTTCGGCCGCGAACTCGACGCCATCAAGGAACGCGTGATGGCGGACCTGGGCGAGAAGGACGCCGACTACATCCGCCGCGTCATCAAGGCCCAGCGCGCGCTGGAGGTCGGCGGACGTGCCCTGTTGTTCCTGCCCCCGGCCTGGCTGGTGGGCACCGCGATGCTGGGCGTCGCGAAAATCCTGGACAACATGGAGATCGGGCACAACATCATGCACGGCCAGTACGACTGGATGCGTGACCCGACGATCTCCGGGCGTTCCTTCGAATGGGACACCGCCTGCCCGGCCGACCAGTGGCGGCACTCGCACAACTACATGCACCACACCCACACCAACATCGTGGGGATGGACCGCGACATCGGCTACGGCATCCTGCGGATGAGCGAGGACCAGCGCTGGACCCCGTACTTCCTGGGCAACCCGGTCTACGCCTTCCTGCTGATGGTGTTGTTCCAGTACGGCGTCGCGCTGCACGAGCTGGAAACCGAGCGCATCCGCTCCGGCGAGATCAGCCTGGACGACAAGCGAGAGGTCCTTCGGGCCATCTGGAAGAAGACACGCCGGCAGTCGCTCAAGGACTACGTCGCCTTCCCGCTGCTGGCCGGTCCGTTCGCACCGTTCGTCTTCGCCGGCAACCTGACGGCCAACCTGATGCGCAACGTGTGGTCCTACATGATCATCTTCTGCGGCCACTTCCCGGACGGCACACAGGAATTCACCGTCGAGGAGACCAAGGACGAATCCCGCGGCATGTGGTACTTCCGCCAGGTGCTCGGCTCGGCGAATCTGACCGGGGGCAGGCTCTTCCACCTGCTGTCCGGCAACCTGTCGCACCAGATCGAGCACCACTTGTTCCCGGACATGCCGGCGCGCCGGTACGCCGAGATCGCACCCGAGGTGCAGGAGATCTGCGCGCGCTATGGCATTCCCTACAACAAGGGCCCGCTGCTGCGGCAGTTCGGCACCGTCGTCCGCAAGATCGTCAAGCTGAGCTTCCCGGGGTCTCGGAGAGACACCGCCGGCGACCCTGTCGATGTCGTTCGTGGGGCCGCTTGATCGTCGCCGAACGTGAACTGGTGGAGGCTTTTTCGCAGAAATCTCGCCACAGTTTCACGCTCGGCGGGTTAGGTGGCGGCGCTCGGCAGGTCAGGTGACGGCGGTGGGGGCGTCCGACGCCTTCACCAGTTTCACCTCGGGCCTTGCCGGCACACCGTCGGCAAGGAACCATCGGAAGGCAAGGTTGCCGCGCGGATAGCCCAGCGCTGTCAGTGAATTCGGGTGGGCCGTGGTCCCGCGGGACAAGACGATAGTCACCGAGCCGTCGCTGTTGAGCGCGGCGCTGTGGCCGTTGATGGAGCAGCGGGCATCCGACGCGCCGAACGTGGCCATGAACTGATTCCACACCACCAGGTTCCAGAACCTGCACGACGGAGGTTGGTGCGTGATGACCAGGGCTTCGTCGTCGTCGAGCACGAAGCTGCCGTAGGAGTAGCAGGCGTCGCGCGCCGACCAGCCGAAGTTGGCGTCGGGCACTTGATACGGAGCGGCAAATTCGTTTGCGGCGTGCGCGGTCTCGTGCCCGAGTCCGTGCTCATCGTCGGCCCGCGTGCCGACGGCCAGTGGAATGATGGCAAACATCGTGCGCAACCAGGCCGCCGTCGCCCGCAGCCGGGCAGCGGTTTCGGCATCGCCGTGTCGTATCGGTTCCGCCTCGTCGAGAGCCTCGATCTGCCAGGCAACCGGGCGCCCGGTCAGCGGGTCGGCTTGGTAGTCACGGGTCATCAGCACGGCCGCGTCCGGTGTCGCGGGGAATTCGAAGCTGAAGTTGCCCTGCGCGTCGACGTCGAGGTCGGTGTCCCGGACGATCGCCACCACCCGGTCCGACCATGCCCCGGGCGACGGTTCGTTGTACGCCGTCACCGAAAAGTACACGCTGTCACCCTTGTTGCCGCTGATGCGGTAGCGCCGGTTCGGATCGACCGGGCACAGGAAGTAGTAGGCGTCGGTGTTGTCGCCGCCCCAGCGACGATCGCGGCGGAACGGGGTGTTGACCGCGACGAACTGCGGGTGACCGGGCTCGGGGAACAGGTACGTGTCGAACGCCACGCCCAAGGTGGTGGCGAGCATGCGGTAGCCGTCGGCGACGTGCCGGTCGTCGGTGACCGCTCGGTCGCCCTCGAGGAAGGAGCGGTCGAGCTCGCCGATCATGGTCACCAGCTCGCGCCACGCGGCGGTCGACTCGTGTTCGGTCATGCACGGATTCCTTTCAGCAGCAACGTGGTTGTGCGTTCGACCCAGGCGTCATCGAGTTCGGCGCCGCGGGTGAGCAAGCCCAGTAGCGTGATGCCGGCGATGGCCTCCGCCAGTTCGGCGGCCGTCACGTCGGGGCGGACCTCGCCGGCGGCCGCGGCGGCCTCGAGCCGCTCGGCGAGACCACCGCCGATGATGCCGGCGAACCGCTCCAGGAGCGCAGAATGCAGGGTCGGATCCGCTGCCATCTCGCCGACCAGCCCGGGCAGGGCCGCCCTGGCCGCCGGTGTGGTGAGGACGGCCATCGAACGGCGCACCATTTCGCGCAGGTCCTCGGGCAGCGAACCGGTATCGGGAATCTCGGTTGCGGCGCCGATCGGGAACACGGCCTCGTGCACCAGATGGGCCTTGCTCGGCCAGCGCCGGTAGATCGCGGGCTTGCTGGTACCGGCCCGCTCGGCGATGGCGGACACCAACAGGCCGGGATAGCCGGTCTCGGCGAGGAGTTCGATCGTCGCGCGCAGCACCGCGCCGTCGATACGTGGGTCACGGGGGCGACCGAGGTCTACTACCATTACGAAACTCAGAGTAACATAAGTCGCCGTGACCGAAGCCGCGATGCACGTCCGCCTCGACGACCTGGCCCAGCCCAGGTTCAGCGCCGAGGCGCAGCAGATCCTCGACATGATGGCCGCGATGGCCCCGCACTGCCCGCTGGACGCCGACGCGTTGCATGCGCAGGCCAGCTCCGACACCGGCCTGGACGATTTCGGCCGAGACGACTACCGAGAACGGCTCGACGTCTACCTCGGCGCGCTGCGGGACATCGACGGCCTGCACGGCGCCGGGGTCGTCAACTTCTACGGGCAGCTACTGCAATTGCTCAAGAACCGGCTGCTGCTGACCGACCTCGTGGGACGGCATCCCGAGATCGACGACATCGAGCTGCGGGCGCCGGTCGTGATCGCCGGTCTGCCACGCACCGGCACCACCCACTTGCACAATCTGCTGGCTGCGCCGCCGACCTTCCGAACGATGCCGTATTGGGAAAGCGTCGAACCGTTCCCGCTGCCGCAGGAGGCGGGTCTGGACCCGGATCCTCGGCGGGCGCGGATGGACGTCGCGATCAGCGTGCTCAACACCGTGATGCCGCATTTCGCGCTCATGCACGAGATGACCACCGACCACGTCCACGAGGAGATCCAGCTCCTGGCCAACGACTTCTCGACGATGCTCTTCGAGACGCTCGGCGACGTGCCGCGCTGGCGCGACTACTACCAGGCCCACGACCAGACGCCGCACTACGAGTACCTCGCGCGCCAACTCAAGGCGATGCAGTTCCTGCGCGGCGGCCGGCGTTGGCTGCTGAAGTCGCCCCAGCACCTCGAGCAGGTGCCGGTGCTGAATCGCGTCTTCCCCGACAGCATCGTCGTGTTCACCCATCGCGACCCGGTGCCGGTCGCGTTGTCGATGATCGCGATGATCACCTACTCCGCCCGCATGCACCGGTCCCCGGTGCCGGTGCAGCGGATCGCGAGCTTCTGGATCGACCGTCTGGAGGACATGCTCGGCGCGCTTGTCCGGGATCGCGACACCATCGGTCCGGACCGCTCGATCGACATCCGTTTCGATCACTTCATGGCCGACGAACTCGGCGTCGCCGAGCGGGTCTACGCGCTGGCCGGTGAACCGTTCACCGAGGAGGTGCGCGCGGCAATCGGGGACTACCTGTCGGGCCACCAGCGCGGCCGGCTGGGCAACGTCGAGACGTCGTGCGAGATGTTCGGGCTGACGCAGGACGATCTGCGGGCGCGCTTCGCGCCCTACGTCGAGCGCTTTCTGACATAAGGCGTCCGCTACCTTCGGAGCATGGTCACCATGCCCGCACTGGACGGCTCTGTCACTGTGGAACACAGGTACGTGGACCTGGGCGACGGAGTCACCATCCACGTCGCCGATGCCGGTCCGGCGGATGGGCCGGCGGTCATGCTGGTCCACGGCTTTCCGGAGAACTGGTGGGAGTGGCACCAGATGATCGGCCCGCTGGCCGCCGACGGCTACCGGGTGCTGTGCCCCGATCTGCGTGGCGCGGGCTGGAGTTCGGCGCCGCGCACCAGTTACCTCAAGAGCGAGATGGCCGACGACCTGGCGGGCGTCCTGGATCGACTGGGCGTCGCCACCGTGAAGCTCGTCGCCCATGACTGGGGCGGACCGGTGGCGTTCATCATGATGCTGCGCCATCCGGAAAAGGTGACGGGCTTTTTCGGAGTGAACACCTTGGCGCCCTGGGTGAAGCGCGATCCGTCGACCGTCCGCAACATCTGGCGGCTCTGGTATCAAATCCCGATTTCGCTGCCGATCATCGGTCCGCGGATCATCAGCAACCCCGACTCCCGTTTTGTCCGGATGCTGGGTTCCTGGGTTGGCGGTGGTTTCGCGTTGCCCGAGGACAACATCCGCATGTACATCGAGTGCATGCGACAGCCCGGGCACGCCGAGGCGGGCTCGCGCTGGTATCGCTCGTTCCAGACCAAGGAGATGCTGCGCTGGATGCGTGGCGAGTACGACGACGCCCGTGTCAACGTTCCCGTTCGTTGGCTGACGGGCACCAAAGACCCGGTGATCACCGCCGATCTGACCGACGGGTATGCCGAGCGCATAAGCGATTTCGAGGTCGAGCTGGTCGACGATGCCGGGCACTGGATCGTCGAGCAGCGACCCGAGTTGGTACTCGACCGGATACGCGCGTTTCTTCGCCTCGAAACGTAAACTGCGGCAGCGCGTTTCGGGCTTACTCGACGCCGATGGTGACTTCGGTGGACTTGATGAACACGGTCGCCTTCTGCCCCACCGCGAGGCCGAGGTCGGTCGCGGCATCCTTGGTGACCGAGGACGTGACGACCTGATCACCGCCGTCGAGCTTCACCTTCACGATCGCCATCACGCTGCCGAGTTCGACCTCGGTGATAGTCCCTTTGAGCTGATTTCGGGTGGATAGGCGCATCGCTCGAGCCTAGTGCCGCGGGCCGAGCAGGGCTACGGACGCATCGACGGCCGGTTCGACGATCTCCCTGACCGCCCTTTCGTCCTCGACGGCTAGCGCGGTCAGTTCGCGCAGACCACCCAGCAGGATCACGGCCAGCGGCGCGGTCAACGGCGGCAGGCCGGCCCGCCGGAAGCCTGGGCTGGCGCTGAGGTCGATCAGCAGGTCCGACAGCAGCTGCAGCACACGGCGCTGGACCGGGCGCGCGACGGCACCCAAGGATGGGAGTTCGCGAATCCAGCTCAACGTGATCGCCGGACGGGACTCGATGAATCCGACGTAGGCCTCGACGGCCTGACGAATCTGCCGATGCCAGTCCGCTTCGGGATCGACCGCCGCGGCGATGTTTTCGGCGAGCTTTTCGATAGTGGCAAGCACCAGCTCCAGGAAGCACTGTTCCTTGCCGGCGAAGTGGTCGTAGAACGTGCGCTTGGACGTGCGCGCGTGGCGAACGATGTCGGCAACCGTGGTGGTGCGGTAGCCGCGCTCGCCGATCGAGGTGGCCAGGCCGTCGAGCAGCCGTAACCGAAACGGGTCCGGCTCGGCGGGCGCATCGCCGCGTACGGCATCGACAGCCGCTGATGTCACGGCCGACCCCTTTCGGTGAATGCGGCACCTTGTCAGGTTTGGTACTCCAGAGTACCGTACAGGGAAAGATCTGCGGTACATCGCGGTACCACCCCGGCTTCGGGGCAGATGTTGGGAGCACGCATTGAGCGAATTAGTCACCGCCCCACCGGTTTCCCAAGCAGTCAGGTTGCCTCCGGCCGCCCGGATCCCGAAGCCGCTCTGCGGTCTGTTCTTCGCGACGTCGCGGCGGGGAATGATCAAACTCCTGGCGCGCCGCTACGGCAACGTCTTCGCGATCAACCTCCCGATGTTCGGCCGCGTCGTGGTGGTCGGTGAGCCGGACCTGGCCAAGCAGATCTTCACCACCAGCCCCGACGAGCTCGGCAATATCCAGCCCAACCTGAGCCGGATGTTCGGCAGCGGCTCGGTATTCGCGCTCGACCGCGACGATCACCGCCGTCGGCGGCGGCTGCTGGCGCCGCCGTTTCACGGCAGGAGCATGAAGAACTACGAGGCGATCATCGAAGAGGAGACGCTGCGCGAGAGCGCCCATTGGCCGGAGGGCGAGCCCTTCGCGACGATGCCGTCGACGATGCGCATCACGCTCAACGCCATCCTGCGCGCGGTGTTCGGGGCCGACGGGGCCGAACTGGACGAGTTGCGCCGGATCATCCCGCCGTGGGTCACCCTGGGATCGCGCTTAGCCGCACTGCCGAAGCCCGTGCGGACCTATGGCCGGTTCAGCCCGTGGGGCCGGCTCGCCCGATGGCGGCGCCAGTACGACATCGTCATCGACAAGCTGATCGCGGCCGAACAGGCGGATCCGAACTTCGAAGAGCGCACCGACGTCCTCGCGCTGATGCTGCGTAGCACCTACGACGATGGTTCGGTCATGTCGCGCAAGGACATTGGCGACGAGCTGCTCACCCTGCTGGCGGCCGGGCACGAGACCACCGCGGCCACGCTCGGCTGGGCGTTCGAGCGGATCACCCGGCACCCCGATCTGCTGGCGGCCCTGGTCGAGGAGGCCGACAACGGCGGCAGCGAACTACGCCAGGCGACGATTCTGGAAGTCCAGCGGGCCAGGACCGTGATCGACTTCGCCGCTCGCCGCGTCTACCCACCTACTTACCAACTCGGCGAATGGACCATTCCCCGCGGCTATTCGATGATCGTCAGCATCGCGCAGATACACGAGAACCCCAGCGTCTTCCCCGATCCGGAGCGCTTCGATCCGCAGCGCTACATCGGGACCAAGCCGTCCTCGTTCGCATGGATTCCCTTCGGCGGTGGGGCCAGGCGGTGTGTGGGTGCCGCGTTCGCCAACATGGAGATGGACGTGGTGCTTCGTACGGTGTTGCGCCACTTCACTATCGAGACCACCTCGGCGCCGGGAGAGCGGTGGCACTGCCGCGGCGTCGCCTACACGCCGAAGGACGGCGGACGGATCGTGGTGCGCAGGCGCTGAGCGTTCAGCGGTTGGCTTGGTCCGCGGTGGCGCGGCGCGGCAACTTCCAGCCCGGGCGAATGTAGTGGCAGGTGTATCCGCCGGGGTAGCGCTGCAGGTAGTCCTGGTGTTCGGGCTCGGCTTCCCAGAAGTCGCCGGCCGGGCTGACCTCCGTCACGACCTTGCCGGGCCATAGGCCGGACGCCTCGACGTCGGCGATGGTGTCCAGGGCGACGCGCTTCTGCTCGTCGTCGGTGTAGAAGATGGCCGACCGGTAGCTGGGGCCTCTGTCGTTGCCCTGCCGGTCTTTCGTTGTCGGGTCGTGGATTTGGAAGAAGAACTCCAGCAGTGTGCGGTAGTCGGTGACCGCGGGGTCGTAGACGATCTCCACGGCCTCGGCGTGCGTGCCGTGGTTGCGGTAGGTCGCGTTGGGTGTGTCGCCGCCGCTGTAGCCGACCCGCGTCGAGATCACGCCGGGCTGTTTGCGGATCAGGTCTTGCATTCCCCAGAAGCAGCCGCCGGCCAGAATCGCTTTTTGGGGGGCATGTTGGGAGTCGGTCATTGCTCGCCTTCCTGATCGGCCACAACCCCGGCCCGATCCCAGCCCAGGCTACACTCCGCCGATGACCCGCAACGGCGCGAAGAGGCCCGCGTGAGCACGCCGGCGTTCTCCCGCAGCGAACTGTCCGACGCCTTCGAGAAGTTCGAGGAGACGGTGGCCCGGGCCGCCGAAACCCGCGACTGGGACGCCTGGGTGCAGCAGTACACACCCGACGTCGAATACATCGAGCACGCGGCGGGCACCATGCACGGCCGCGACGCGGTGCGTGAGTGGATCAAGCAAACGATGACGACCTTCCCCGGAAGCCACATGGTGGCCTTCCCGACGTTGTGGTCGGTGATCGACGAGCCCACCGGACGGGTCATCCTCGAACTGGACAATCCGATGCGCGATCCGGGCGACGGCAGCGTCATCAGCGCGACGAACATCACGATCATCACCTACGCCGGCGACGGCCTGTGGTGCCGTGAAGAAGACATCTACAACCCGTTGCGCTTCCTGCGGGCGGGGATGAAGTGGTGCCGCAAGGCGCAGGCCCTGGGCACGCTCGACGAAGACGCCGAACGGTGGATGCGCCAGTACGGAGGAGCGGAATGAACGCACCCAAGTTGGTCATCGGCGCCAACGGCTTTCTGGGTTCACACGTGACCCGTCAGCTCGTCGCCGGCGGCGCCGAGGTTCGAGCGATGGTGCGCCCGAACGCCAATACCCGTGCCATCGACGACCTTGCGCTGACGCGGTTTCAGGGCGACGTGTTCGACACCGCCACGCTGCGCGAGGCGATGGACGGCGTCGACGACGTGTACTACTGCGTGGTCGACACCCGCGCGTGGTTGCGAGACCCCGCGCCGTTGTTTCGCACCAACGTCGAGGGCCTGCGCAACGTGCTCGATGTGGCCGTCAAAGAACCAGCGCTGCGCCGGTTCGTCTTCACCAGCACCTACGCGACGGTGGGCCGTCGCCACGGGCATGTGGCGACCGAAGACGACGTGATCGACCCCCGCGGGCTGACTCCCTATGTGCAATCCCGGGTTCAGGCCGAAGATCTGGTCATGCGGTACGTGGCCGAGGCCGGCCTGCCCGCCGTCGCCATGTGCGTCTCAACCACTTACGGCAGCGGGGACTGGGGAGGCACCCCGCACGGCGCCTTCATCGCCGGCGCGGTGTTCGGCAAGCTGCCCTTCCTGATGAACGGCATCCAGCTGGAGGTCGTCGGCGTCGACGACGCCGCCCGGGCAATGATCCTGGCCGCCGAGCGCGGCCGCATCGGCGAGCGATACCTGGTGTCCGAGCGGATGTTCGCGCTGAACGATGTCGTGCGGATCGCGGCCGACGAGGCCGGGGTGCCACCGCCGCGACGCGCGATCTCGGTGCCGGTGCTCTATGCCCTGGCCGCAATGGGCACCCTGAGGGCCCGGCTGACCGGCAAGGACTCCGAACTCAGCCTCAGGTCGGTGCGCATGATGCGCGCCGAGGCCGACGTCGACAGCAGCAAGGCGAAGCGCGAACTGGGCTGGCAGCCACGTCCGGTCGAGGAATCGATCCGCGAGGCGGCCCGGTTCTGGGCCGCTTTAAAGGGCGCGCAGACCACGCGCAAAGACACGAAGGACAGCACCACCGCCCCGGCCGAATAGGCTCGGCGCGCGGGAAGGCTTGAGCGCCGACGCGCGTTGCATCCCTTATCCGCGTCCATAGGAGGTATCAACCATGGCCCACCGGCAAGCCCTGGAACCCAACGCCGGGCACCCGATCACCATCGAGCCGACCAACCGAAGGGTGCAGGTTCGTGTCAATGGCGAGCTGGTCGCGGACACCACCGCCGCACTGGAATTACGCGAGGCGACTTTGCCTGCGGTGCAATACATTCCGCTAGCCGACGTGGTCTCCGACCGGCTTACCCGCACCGACACCAGCACCTACTGCCCGTTCAAAGGCGACGCCAGCTACTACAGCCTGACCACCTCGGCCGGCGACACCGTCGAGGATCTGATCTGGACGTACGAGCAGCCCTATCCGGCGGTCGCGGCGATTGCCGGGCACGTCGCCTTCTACCCCAACAAAGCCGACATCAGCGTGGCGTAGCGTTCAGTCGGTGAACACGGCGGCCGACTTGGTGTCGCTGTATTCGCGCATCGATACGATCTGCCCGTCGCGGGTCTCGAAGATGCAAACAAACGGTGAGTCGTACTCGACGCCGTCCCTCGAGGTTCCCGAGGCATGCGCCTCAACGACAACCGTGTCGCCTTCGTTGACGCAGCGGTACAGGTCGAGATTGATCTCGACGATCTGTCTGCGTCGCTCGTTGGCCCGCCGGAACGTCTCCTTGTCGAACGAAACTCGCGTGATAATGCTCCAGTAGGTGAACTCGTCGCTGAGCAGCGCGAAACCCTCATTCACATCGCCGCCCTCGCAGACGCTCTGCAGGAACATCCAGGCCAGTTCGGCTTGCGGGCCATCGAACGGCGTCATCACATCGCAATATTGTCTTGGAAGATGGTGAACGGTCAATCGCGCGGTCGTCGGCCGCAATCGGAGTGAGCTGGAGCTTTCGTGAAGAGTGCGCGCACGGTGACGTTCGCTGGGACCGTCAGCTTCGGGCACACGCTCGCGCCACTGCGCCGCGGGCCTCGGGATCCGTGTTTTCAGATGACCGCTGACGGCGCGATCTGGCGAACCTCCCTGCTGCCCAGCGGACCCGTCGCGGCGCGGATCAGCCGGGCGGCGCCCAATGCCGCCCGCGGCGAGGCGTGGGGCGCCGGCGCCGAGGAGTTCGTCGAGACGTTGCCCGCGCTGCTGGGCGCCGAGGACGACGTCTCGGGCTTCGCTCCGCGGGACCTGACGGTCGCCGCCGCGCACCGGCGGGTCCCACACCTGCGCCTGGGCCGCACCGGACGGGTGCTGGAGGCCCTGATCCCCGCGGTCATCGAGCAGCGAGTACCGGGCGCCGATGCGTTTCGGTCGTGGCGGGTGCTGGTGTCCAAGTACGGGACGCCGGCGCCGGGGCCGGTGCCCGCCGGCATGCGGGTACCGCCCTCGGCCGACGTGTGGCGCAACATCCCGTCGTGGGAATTCCACCGGGCCAATGTCGATCCGGGGCGCGCCCAGACGGTGGTGCGCTGCGCGCGCCGTGCGGATTCGCTGGAACGGTTGCTCGCGCGGCCGTCGGCGCAGGCGCGCGAAGCGCTGACGTCGCTGCCGGGGGTCGGTGAGTGGACCGCCGCCGAGACGGCGCAGCGGGCGTTCGGCGATGCCGACGCCGTTTCGGTGGGCGACTATCACATCCCGAAGATGGTCGGCTGGACGCTGCTGGGCTACCCGATCGACGACGCGGTCATGCTCGAGGTGTTGGAGCCGATGCGGCCACACCGCCACCGCGTGGTTCGCCTGCTCGAGGCGAGCGGGCTGGCATACGAGCCGCGGCGCGGCGCGCGGCTGCCCGTGCAGCAAATTCATTCTCTCTGACCTGCCGGTGTTTTCGAGCCCGGTCATCGGGTATCCGTTAGGGCAAGTACCTGCGAGGGAAGGAAGCGATGACTCAGTTCACCATTCCGGGATTGACCGACAAACAGGCCGCGCGGCTCACCGAATTGCTGCAGAAGCAGTTGAGCACGTACAACGATCTTCATCTGACGTTGAAGCACATCCACTGGAATGTGGTGGGGCCCAACTTTATTGGCGTGCACGAGATGATCGACCCTCAGGTCGAGGCGGTGCGTGGCTTCGCCGACGACGTCGCCGAACGCATTGCGGCCCTTGGTGCTTCGCCGCAGGGGACACCGGGTGCCATCATCAGGGACCGATCCTGGGACGACTATTCGGTCGACCGTGACACCGTCAAGGCGCATTTGGCCGCACTGGACTTGGTCTACACCGGCGTCATCGAAGACATTCGCCACGCGATCGACGAAACGGATGACATCGATCAGGTCACCCAGGACCTGCTGATCGAGCAGGCCGGCAACTTGGAGAAGTTCCAGTGGTTCGTGCGGGCGCACCTGGAGAGCGCGGGCGGCAAGTTGAGCCATGAGGGCTCGGCCACCGAAAAGGAAGCAGCACGCAGCGCACGGCGCAATTCGTAGCAAACGAATCGGCTATTCGGCCTGGCTTTCGGTGTCCCGAGGCTGATGTTCGGCTTCGGCGGTTTCACGATTGAGTCGCTGCGCCTCGTAGATCGTGACGTTGGTGCGCGACATGACCAACGCGGCTATCCCGACGGCGAGGATCGCCCCGGGCACCACCGAGAACGAACCCGTCATCTCCGCGACCATGATCATGATCGCCAGCGGCGCGCGGGCGACACTGCCGAAGCACGCCATCATCCCTACTACGACGAAAATTCCCGGTCCGCCCGGCACCCCGGGCAGGCCAGACATTTCGCCCAGCCGCCAGACGGCGGCCCCCACGAAGGCGCCGATCACGATCCCGGGTCCGAACAGCCCGCCGGATCCGCCGGTCCCGATCGACAAGGAAGTCGCGACGATCTTCGCGATCGGGAGGACGACGACGACCCACAGCGGGATGTGCAACAGCGATCCGCGATCGGCCGCCAACTGCGCCCAGCCGTAGCCGCTGCTCAGGATCTCCGGGATCAGCAGTCCCAACAGGCCGACCAACAGCCCGCCGAGCGCGGGCTTGACGACCGGTCCGCCGGGCAGCCGGTGGGTTAGCGCCACCGCGGCATGGAAGATCCGGGCATAGAGGTAGCCGACCGCCGCGGCCAGCAGGCCGATCACCACGAACCACAGCAGCGGCCACGCCCTTTCGAAGCGGTACTCCGCGTCGATGTAGCCGAACAGCGGGTCAAAGCCCAGAAAAGCTCCCAGCACTGCATATGCGGTTCCCGAGGTGATGAAACCGGGCAGCAGGCAGCGGTAGTCGAAGTCGTCGCGATAGGGGATCGATGCGGCTAGCACCGCCCCACCGAGCGGCGCGCCGAAGATCGCGCCAATGCCCGCGCCGATACCCAGCGCGACGGCGGTCCGGCCGTCCTCGTCGGAGAGGTCCAGGCGCCGGGTCAGCAACGAACAGAAGCCGGCTGAGATTTGTGCCGTCGGGCCCTCACGACCGCCCGAACCGCCCGAGCCTATGGTCAGCGCGCTGGCGACCATCTTCACCAACACCGCGCGAAAACGGATCGCGCGGGGATCGCCGTGTATCGCTTCGATGGCTTCGTCGGTACCGTGGCCGGTGGCTTCCGGCGCGAGCTTGGTCACGATCAACGCCGATAGCAGCGCCCCTGCCGTCGTCACCAGTGGGATCGCCCAAGGACGTACGAAGCCGCCGGACCCATGGTCGCCGCCGTCTCCGACGGGCGTCGGTATGTGGTAACCGGCCAGGTAGCCCAGCAGAAACTCGCCGGTGTATTTCAGCGCGAGATAGAAGACAACGGCTCCGAGGCCGGCCACGATACCGATGGCAGTGCCCAGCAGCAGCCACTTGCGCACGTAGCCCGACTGCCGGATCGACGCCCCGAATCGTCCGCCCGCCGCCGCTGCGGGGGCGACCGCGGGGTGCGGGTCGGCCTCCGCCGGCTCGCTCACCGGTCCCGCCACCCAAGCACCCAGCCATCGTAAGACCAGCGGGAATAACTGGACCACGGTCCGGTTATATAGGCAACCCAAATTTGAGGAGACAAATGCCTGCTATTACCGCGGACACGCTCGCCCTGCCGCGGATCGGCCGGCCCGATCCATCCGACACCGAGCGCCCGGTCCGATCGATCACCACCGGCCCGCGAGGCTACGAGGGTGAAGGCTTCCCCGTCGTCCGCGCGTTCGCCGGCGTGAGCGCCGCAGCCCTGGATCCCTTCGTGCACATGGACCAGATGGGCGCGGTGGAATACCAGCCCGGAGAACCCAGGGGAACCGATTGGCACCCGCACCGCGGCTTCGAAACCGTCACCTACATGCTCGACGGAAAATTCGCGCACCAGGATTCCCACGGCGGTGGCGGCCTGATCACCGATGGCGCCACCCAATGGATGACGGCGGGTTCGGGCATCCTGCACATCGAGACCCCGCCCGCCGAATTGGTCGAGAGCGGCGGCCTTTTCCACGGTTTCCAGTTGTGGGTGAATCTGCCGAAGAAAGACAAGTTCGCGCCCCCTCGGTACCAGGCCATCGAAGGCACCGACGCCGGGCTGCTCGCATCCGATGACGGCGGGGCGCTGGTTCGCATCATCGCCGGTGAGATCGACGGTCACCGCGGTCCCGGTATCACCCACACGCCGATCACGTTGGCGCACGCGACGATTCAAAGTGGGGCCCGGCTCAACATCCCGTGGCGGCGCGATTTCAACGCGCTGGTCTACGTCCTGTCGGGAAGCGGGTATGTGGGTCCCCTCGCGCACCCGATCAGGCAGGGGCAACTGGCCGTGCTCGGACCCGGCGACCGGATCACCGTCGGCGCCCAATCAACCCAGGAGTCGTCCCGCACCACAGCAATCGATGTGCTGCTTTTGGGCGGGCAGCCCATTCGCGAGCCGGTATTCCACTACGGGCCTTTCGTAATGAACTCTCGCGCGGAATTGATGGAGGCGCTGCAGGACTACCAAGCTGGGAAGTTCGGCAATATTCCGCCGAACGCGTTAATGCCACATCACGGGGTGGCACACTTCAATAATGGCGATAACGGCGAGTCGCCGCCCGGGCCGACCGCCCGCAGCAAAGGCTGACGAGACGCGTCAGCGGATCATGCAGGCCGCTCGTCGGGTGTTCAGTGAACGCGGTTACGACGGTGCGACGTTCCAGGCGATTGCGGTCCAGGCCGACCTGACGAGGCCGGCGATCAATCACTACTTTTCCAGCAAACGGCTGTTGTACCGCGAGGTATTGGGGCATGCCAACGACGTCGTCATCCGGGACGCTATTCGGGCGGCACAGCACGAGACCACGTTGACCGGGCGGCTGACGGCGTTCATCACCACCGCGGTACGCGCTAATTCCGACAATCCTGCCGTGTCGGCGTTTCTGATCACCGCCGTGCTGGAATCGCAGCGGCATCCGGAATTGAGCCAGACCGAGAACGATTCGATGAGAATCGGCCGCGAATTTCTGACGTGGGTGGTCGGCGAGGCGATCGAGCGTGGCGAAGTCGCCGCCGATATCGACGCGCAGGCACTGGTCGAGACGCTGGTCGTGGTGCTTTGCGGGGTGGGATTCTATGCCGGCTACGTCAGCAACTACGAAGAGATGTTGGCCGCCACCGACGTGCTCCGGCGGCTGTTGGAAGGCGCGCTGCTGCGCCCCGAACGCTGACTCGACACCGGGTGTCCGGCGCCGGTGAAATCGCGCACAAAGCGTATAGGCTAACTAACTTATTCGGTAGCATGGTGCCGATATGACTGAGCTTGACGACACCTCCGTAGAGCCTTCCTTACCGCCCTCATTACGCACCGCGGGTGACTCGTGGTCCATCACCGAACTCGTCGGCGCTACCGCCTTGGGCGTCGCTGCCTCGCGTGCCGTGGAAACGGCCGGACCCAATCCACTAATACGTGACGACTTCGCCAGGGTGCTGGTGTCCTCGGCCGGTCCCGCGTGGGAACGCCTGGCCGACGCCGAACTGGCTTGGCTCGACGACGACCCGCACGCGCGGCGTGCACATCGGCTGGGCATCGACTATCAGGCCGTGCGCACGCACTTCTTCGACGAGTACTTTGCCGACGCCGTCAGCGCCGGTATCCGGCAGGTGGTGATTCTGGCCGCCGGGCTGGACTCGCGTGCCTACCGGTTGGATTGGCCGGCGGATACCGCCGTCTACGAGATCGATCAGCCCCAGGTGCTGGAGTACAAGACCGCAATCCTGCAGCGGCACGGCGCGGTTCCGGCTGCCAGCAGGCGCCCGGTCCCGGTGGACCTGCGGGATGACTGGCCGGCAGCGTTGACCGCAGCCGGCTTCGACCGCACCCAACCGACCGCCTGGCTTGCCGAGGGCTTGCTGCCCTATCTGCCCGGCGATGCCCAGGACCGGCTCTTCGAGATGTTCACCGCGCTGAGCGCGCCGGGCAGCCAGGTGGCCATCGAGGCGTTCGGCATGAATTCGCGGAGCAACTCGCAGCGCTGGCTGCGGATGCGGGAGCGGCTCGGCCTGGATGTCAACGTCCAGGCGCTGACCTATCACGAGCCGGACCGCACGGATCCCGTCGAGTGGCTGGCCGAGCACGGCTGGCAGGTAAACAGCGTGAACAACCGCGACGAGATGGCCCGGCTGGGCCGGCCGGTACCCGACGACCTAGCCGACGAGGCCGTCCGCAGCACGCTGCTGCGCGCACGCCTCGGCGCCCCGACCCACTGACCCGCGCCCACCCCCTACCAAGGAGCACGCGATGAGCTCACTGCGCACCCACGACGACAGCTGGGACATCAAGTCCAGCGTCGGCACGACCGCCGTGATGGTCGCCGCCGCCCGCGCCGTCGAAACCGAGCGGCCCGACGCGCTCATCCGCGACCCGTACGCCAAGCTGCTGGTCACCAATGCGGGTGCCGGTGTCCTGTGGGAGGCCATGCTCGATCCGGAGATCGCGGCCAGGGTCGAAGCCCTCGATTCCGACTCCGCGGCGCACCTCCATCACATGCGCGGCTACCAGGCGGTGCGCACGAATTTCTTCGACACCTTTTTCAAGGACGCCGTCGCCGACGGGATCCGGCAGGTGGTGATCCTGGCGTCGGGCCTGGATTCCCGCGCCTACCGCCTGGATTGGCCGGCGGGCACCACGGTGTACGAGATCGACCAGCCCGATGTGTTGGCCTACAAGTCCACGACGCTCGCCGAAAACGGTGTGGCGCCTTCGGCCGATCGCCGCGAGGTCGCGATCGACCTGCGTCAGGACTGGCCCGCCGCGCTGCGTGCCGCGGGCTTCGACCCCGCGGCGCGCACCGCCTGGCTCGCCGAGGGACTGCTGATGTATCTGCCGGCGGAAGCCCAGGACCGGTTGTTCACCCAGATCGGCGAGCTCAGTCCGGCCGGCAGCCGGGTCTCGGCCGAAACCGCGCCCGCGCACGCCGACGAGCGTCGGCAGCAGATGCGCGAGCGGTTCCGGAAGGTGGCCGACGAACTCGGCCTGGAGGAGACCATCGACGTCGGGGAGCTGATGTACCGCGACGACCACCGGGCGAACGTCGCGGACTGGCTGAACGATCACGGATGGCGCGCCCGCGCGCAGCCGTCGACGGACGAGATGCGACGGCTGGGCCGCTGGATCGACAGCGTCCCGTTGGCCGACGACAAGGACGCGTTCTCCGACTTCGTGATCGCGGAGCGGTTGTAGCGGCAGCCGCCCAGGATCTTCCTTTCTGCTCTCCCAACCGGATGGTTAGGATCGCGGGTATCACCCATGAGCGCTCGCGCGACGAGCAGTGGGCAGCCTCCGGGAAGGAAGTCAATGATGACCACCGAATCGGTTACGCCGAAGACATCTGAGTCCAACGGGGCCCCGGCAGCTCAACCGGACAACGTCGCCGCGACCGTGGACCGGCTTCGCAAGACCTTCGCCACCGGCCGCACCCGGGACGTCGAATGGCGCAAGCAGCAGTTGCTGCAGCTGGCCAAGCTGATGGAAGAAAACGAGGCCGCGATCGCCGCCGCGCTGGCAGAAGATCTGGACCGCAGCCCGTTCGAGGCGTTCATCGCCGACGTCGCAACGACCGCAGGCGAGGCGAAGTACGCGGCCAAGAAGGTTCGCCGCTGGACGAAGCGCAAATACCAATTGCTCGAGATGCCGCAGCTTCCCGGCCGGGGCTGGATCGAATACGAGCCCTACGGCACCGTGCTGATCATCGGCGCCTGGAATTACCCGTTCTACCTGACGCTGGGCCCGGCCGTCGGCGCGATCGCCGCGGGGAACGCCGTCATTCTCAAGCCGTCGGAGATCGCCGCGGCGTCGGCGCACTTGATGGCCGAGCTGGTGCCTCGATACCTCGACAACGACGCGATCGCCGTGGTCGAGGGCGACGGCTCGGTGAGCCAGGCGCTCATTGCGCAGGGCCTGGACCGCGTGCTGTTCACCGGCGGCACCGAGATCGGGCGCAAGGTATACGAGGGTGCGGCGCCGCACCTGACGCCGTGCACGCTGGAGCTCGGCGGCAAGAGCCCGGTGATCGTGGCGGCCGACGCCGACGTGGAAGTCGCCGCCAAGCGGATCGCGTGGATGAAACTGCTGAACGCCGGGCAGACTTGTGTGGCTCCCGACTATGTGTTGGCGGACGCCACGATTCGCGACGAGCTGGTGGACAAGATCGGCGCCGCCATCACGAAGTTCACCTCGGACAAGCCGAACGGCATGCGGATCGTCAATCAGCGTCAGTTCGACCGCATCAGCGGCTATTTGTCCGGCGGGGACGGCAAGGTCGCCGTCGGCGGGGCCTGCGACGCGTCGAGCCTACGCATCCAGCCCACCGTCGTCGTCGATCCGGATCCGGACGGCCCGCTGATGCGCAACGAGATCTTCGGACCGGTGCTTCCGGTGGTCACCGTCCAATCCCTGGACGACGCAATACGTTTCGTCAATTCGCGGCCCAAACCGCTTTCCGCGTACCTGTTCACCAAAACCCGCGAGACCCGCGAGCGGGTGATCAAAGAGGTGCCGGCCGGCGGCATGCTCGTCAACCATCTCGCGTTCCAGGTGTCGACGGCCAAGCTGCCGTTCGGCGGGGTCGGCGCGTCGGGCATGGGTGCGTATCACGGCCGCTATGGCTTCGAGGAGTTCAGCCACCGCAAGTCGGTGCTGACCAAGCCGACGCGGCCCGACCTGTCGAGCTTCATCTACCCGCCCTATACCGAGCGGGCCTTCAAGATGGCCCGCAGGATGTTCTGACATTCCTGTCGCGCCAAATCGCTTGCTAAACACAAATTTTCACCGCAGAGAGGAACCTGATGCCCGGAGTGCAGGATCGCGTCATCGTCGTCACCGGAGCCGGTGGGGGATTGGGCCGTGAATACGCCCTCACCCTCGCCGCCGAAGGCGCCAGCGTCATCGTGAACGACCTCGGCGGGGCCCGCGACGGCACCGGCGCCGGACACAACATGGCCGACGAGGTGGTCAAGGAGATCCGCGACGCGGGTGGGCGCGCGGCCGCCAACTACGACAGCGTCGCCGAGCCCGAGGGCGCCGAGAACATCATCAAGACCGCGCTCGACGAGTTCGGCGCGGTGCACGGTGTGGTGAGCAACGCCGGGATCCTGCGCGACGGCACCTTCCACAAGATGTCGTTCGAGAACTGGGACGCCGTGCTCAAGGTGCACCTCTACGGCGGGTACAACGTCATCCGCGCCGCGTGGCCGCACTTCCGTGAGCAGAGCTACGGGCGGGTCGTCGTCGCCACCTCCACCAGTGGCCTGTTCGGCAACTTCGGCCAGACCAATTACGGCGCGGCCAAGCTCGGCCTTGTCGGCCTGATCAACACGCTGGCGCTGGAGGGCGCCAAGTACAACATCAACGCCAACGCGGTCGCCCCGATCGCGGCGACCAGGATGACCCAGGACATCATGCCGCCCGAGGTGCTGGAGAAGCTCACGCCGGAGTTCGTCGCTCCCGTCGTGGCCTACCTGTGCACCGAGGAATGTGCCGACAGCGCATCGGTTTTCGTCGTCGGTGGCGGCAAGGTGCAACGCGTGGCGCTGTTCCAGAACGACGGCGTCAACTTCGACAAGCCGCCGTCGGTTCAGGACATCGCCGCCCAGTGGAGCGACATCACCGACCTCTCCGCGGCGCAGAAGGCCGGATTCAAGCTCTGACTCAGCCGAGCAGCGCGTCGCGCAGCTTGTCCACGTCGGCCGCGGAGATGCCCGCGCCGCGCAGGTAGCCGTCGAGCGATCCGAATTCCTCGTCGATCGCTTGGCGTGCCGCGGCCAGGTATTCCTCGCGGACGCCGAGGACCCCGTCGGACAGCCGGGCCTCGGTGAAGGTCACCACTTCCGGGGTGAGTTCGCTTTGTTGGCGCTGGGCGATCATCTCGGAGATCCGGGCCCGCAGCTGCGGGGCCGCGTCATTGCTGCGCAGGAAGTCGGCGACGATGGTGTCGCGGTCGACGCCGATCGCCTCCAGCACGGTGGCGACCACGAAGCCGGTGCGATCCTTTCCCGCGAAGCAGTGCGTGAGCACCGGGCGTCCGGCAGCGAGCAGCGTGATGACGCGGTGCAGCGCGCGTTGTGCCCCGTTGCGCGTTGGGAATTGGCGGTATTCATCGACCATGTAGCGGGCGGCGGCCTCGTTGACCGACATGTCGGAGTCGGCGCCTTCGCCGGTGAGCAGGCGCTGGAACGCGTGTTCGTGCGGTGCCTGGTCGTCGGTGCCGGCCTCGTCCTCGCCGAGGTCCGGGAAGGGCAGCAGGTGGATCTCGACGCTGTCGGGAACGAGCCCCGGACCGCGGCGGGCTACTTCCCGGGTCGCGCGCAGGTCGGCGACGTCGGTGATGCCGAGGCGGCGCAGCGTTGCCCGCCCTTCGTCGTCGAGGCGGCTCAGCTCGCTGGACCGGAACAGCCGCCCGGGCCGCAAGACGGACGCGGAATCCGCGACGTCGCGAAAGTTCCAGGCGCCCGGTAGTTCCCGGACGGCGGCCTCAGCCATGCGACGTGACCGCCGCCGCGAGCGCGGATTGCTCCCGGCCGAGTTCGGTGCGCGCGACGGTCCGCATATGCACCTCGTCGGGTCCGTCGAAGATCCGCATCGCCCGGTGCCAGGCGTAGAGCCGGGCCAGCGCCGTGTCCTCGCTGACGCCGGCGGCCCCGTGCACCTGGATGGCACGGTCGATGACGTCGCAGGCCACCTGCGGCGCGACCGCCTTGATCTGCGACACCAGCAGGTGGGCGGCCTTGTTGCCGTGCTGGTCGATGGTCCACGCGGCCTTCTCGCACAGCAGCCTGGCCTGGTCGATCTCGTTGCGCGACTTGGCAATTGCCTGCTGGACCAAACCCTGGTCGGCCAGCGGACGGCCGAATGCGATCCGGGTGTTCGCGCGGTGCACCATCAGGGCCAGGGCCCGCTCGGCCCCGCCGAGCGCGCGCATGCAGTGGTGGATGCGGCCCGGCCCCAGCCGCGCCTGGGCGATCGCGAAGCCGCCGCCCTCTTCGCCGAGCAGGTTGGTGACCGGTACCCGGACGTTGTCGTAGATGATCTCGCAGTGCCCGGGCTGGTCCTGGTAACCGAAGACCGTCGTCGAGCGGACGACCGTCACGCCGGGCGTATCGATCGGCACTAGGACCATCGACTGCTGTTGGTGGCTGGCCGCTTCGGGGTTGGTGCGGCCCATCACGATGAGGATCTTGCAGCGCGGGTCCGCCGCACCCGAGGTCCACCACTTGCGGCCGTTGATCACGTAGTCACCGCCGTCGCGCACGATGGAGGTCTCGATGTTGCGCGCATCGCTGCTGGCGACCGCGGGCTCGGTCATCGAAAATGCGCTGCGGATCTCACCGGCCAACAGCGGCTCCAGCCACTGCTTGCGCTGCTCGTCGGTGGCGAACAGGTGCAGCGTTTCCATGTTGCCGGTATCGGGTGCCGCGCAGTTGAGCGCCTCGGGGGCGATCTCGAGGCTCCAGCCGGTGAGCTCGGCCAGCGGGGCGTATTCCAGGTTGGTCAGGCCCGACTCGGCCGGCAGGAACAGGTTCCACAGGCCGGCCGCTTTGGCCTTGGTCTTGAGTTCCTCGATGACGGGCGGAACGGTGTGGTCGTTCGGGCCGGCCTCGTGGCGGTATTTGTCGTAATCGGCCTCGGCCGGAAAGACATACTCGGTCATGAAGTCGGACAGCCGCTTGTGGTAGTCGCTCGCTTTGGCCGACATCGCGAAGTCCATGTCCGTCACGATAGGACACGTGCTGGGGCACCAAATTTCAGGGCGTCGGACCGTCGAGCCTGTAATTCTGCAGAGAAAGTGCGAGTAGGCATCTGCGGATTTACAGGCTCGGCGCACGATGAAAGTCATGACCGACGCTGAGAGCCGCCCGCCTTTCCCGCCGTTCACCCTCGAGACCGCGCTGCAGAAGGTGCAGGCCGCCGAGGACGCCTGGAACACTCGCGACCCCGCGCGCGTCAGCCTCGCCTACACGCCCGACTCGCACTGGCGCAACCGGAGCGAACGGATCGTCGGCCGGGAAGAGATCGTGGCGTTTCTGACCCGCAAATGGCAGCGCGAACTCGACTACTCGCTGCGCAAGAGCCTGTGGGATTTCCACGACGACCGCATCGCGGTGCGCTTTCAGTACGAGTGCCGCGATGAGGCCGGTCAGTGGTACCGGAGCTACGGCAACGAACTGTGGGAGTTCGCCGCGTCGGGGTTGATGGCCCGCCGCGAAGCCAGCATCAACGACGTCCCCATCGACGAATCCGAGCGCCGCTATTTCGGCCCCCGCCCGGCGTCAGAACATGGCCAAGAGATTCCGCTCTGGTAGCCGACCGATAGGGTGTCTGCGCGAAGCCCAAAGTAAGGAAAGTAGATGTACGCGCCATGACAGATGCGCAGACGACGGTGGGGGTGGTCGCCGAGTCCGCGACCGACGAGCGGCGCGTCGCGTTGGTGCCGAAGGCGGTCGCGTCGCTGGTGAACAGCGGTTTGGCCGTGGTGGTCGAGTCCGGTGCGGGTGAAGGCGCGCTGCTTCCCGATGGGCTCTACACCGAGGCCGGGGCCAGCATCGGGGACGCCTGGGCTGCCGACGTGGTCGTCAAGGTAGCCCCGCCGACCGCCGACGAGGTCGGCAGGTTGCGCAGCGGTCAGACGCTGATCGGCTTCCTGGCGCCGCGCAATGCCGATAACGCGATCGGCGCGCTGAAGCAGGCCGGGGTGCAGGCGTTCGCGCTGGAGGCCATCCCGCGGATCTCGCGGGCCCAGGCCATGGATGCGCTGTCGTCGCAGGCCAACGTGGCGGGGTACAAGGCGGTGCTGCTGGCGGCCTCGGAGTCGACCCGGTTTTTCCCGATGCTGACCACCGCCGCGGGAACGGTGAAGCCGGCGACCGTGCTGGTGCTCGGCGTCGGAGTGGCCGGGCTGCAGGCGCTGGCGACGGCCAAGCGGCTGGGCGCGCGGACGTCCGGCTACGACGTGCGTCCGGAGGTTGCCGACCAGGTGCGCTCGGTGGGGGCGCAGTGGCTGGACGTCGGGATCGACGCGGCCGGCGAGGGCGGCTACGCCCGCGAGCTCA
>NZ_MBEM01000004.1:0-14946 GCF_001954045.1 Mycobacterium sp. SP-6446
CTGGCGCTGCGGCCCGAGGTGCTGGTGTGCGACGAGGCGGTCTCGGCGCTCGACGTCCTGGTGCAGGCCCAAATCCTCGAACTGCTGGCCCAGCTGCAGGCCGAACTCGGCCTGGCCTACCTGTTCATCAGCCACGACCTGGCGGTCATCCGGCAGATCGCCGACGACGTCCTGGTGATGAGGGCGGGCCGGGTGGTGGAGCGGGCACCCACCGAGGAACTGTTCGCACGGCCAGGTCACGAGTACACCCGCCAGTTGCTGGAGGCCATTCCGTGCGCGCCGGCGCCGCCCGGCTAGGTTGGCAACCTGTGACGGCTGACCCGCTGGCCCCGCTCATGGAGCTCCCCGGCGTCGCCGAGGCCAGCGACCGGGCCCGCGACGCGCTGGGCCGGGCCCACCGCCACCCGGCAAATCTGCGGCGTTGGCCGGTGACCGCCGCCGAGGCGGCGTTGCGGTCGGCGCGCGCCTCGTCGGTGCTCGACGGCGGGCCCGTGCGGCTGGAGGACCTGGCTGCGGCCGCCCCGGACGGGCCGGCGGCGGGTGACCCGGTGTTCGGCGGAGCGCTGCGGGTGGCCCAGGCGCTGGAGGGCGGCGGGGGTGCGCTCGTCGGCGTGTGGGAGCGAGCGCCCCTGCAAGCGCTGGCCCGGTTGCACATGCTGGCGGCCGCGGACCTGGTGGACGACGATCGGCTGGGTCGCCCGCGCGCCGACGGCGAGGTCGGACCCCGGCTGGAGCTGCTGGCGGATTTGGTGACCGGCCGGACGCGCGCGCCCGCGCCGGTGGTCGCCGCGGTCGCACACGGAGAGCTGCTGACGCTGAAGCCATTCGGCAGCGCGGACGGCGTGGTGGCCCGTGCGGTGTCGAGGCTGGTGACGATCGCGAGCGGCCTGGATCCCCACGGACTCGGTGTGCCCGAAGTGAGTTGGATGCGCCAGCCGGCGGACTACCGCGGGGCCGCGCAGCGGTTCGCCGACGGCACGCCGGAGGGGGTGGGCGCTTGGCTGGTGCTGTGTTGCCGGGCGATGCAGGCCGGCGCGCAGGAGGCGTTGTCGATCGCCGAATCGCTGCCGAATCGATAGCTTCCAATCGGTAGCCAAAGGACGGCAAAACGGCGGTGGATAATTCGTCCGAATAAATGTAGAGCGGGCGACGTCCCGAAATATTCGGTCCGCCGCCCGCTAGCACGGAACCCGGTTACCAAGCGTGCATATCTGGGCTGCGTGGGTGGCCTCGGCGATCTTGCGACGCTTCCGGCTGCAACCCCACCCAAAGGGCCGTCGACACCATCCGCTTTTCGCAATTACGCAGGCCCGCAACACTTCTGCCATTATCGCGGCTATGACTCCGCGTGGGTGCCGGGTACCGTGCTGGGCGCCCGGATCGGGAGATCGAACCTTCTCTTCCGGATCGACCTAGGCCTCACCGGGCTTCCGTGGTTCCATTTGTACTACTGGAGCCTTAGCACAGCAAGGCCCAATTCCGCGAATGTTGCGAAGTGACACCGGACGGGGTCCTCGAGGTGTTTGCTGTCGGCCCGCCGGCGCGCATCGCGGGCGGGGCACCTCAGCGCTCGAACGCGAAGCGGCGCAACAACGAGTAGGTAACTGCCCCGGCGGCCAGCGCGCTGATTCCCACCGCGGCGGTGGTTGCGATCGCCGCGCCCGACGGCGCCGGAATTCGGTCCCGCAGGGACACCGGCCGGGAAAACATCAGCACGGGCCAACCGCGGTCGGTGGCTTCTTTTCGCAGCCCGCGGTCGGGGTTGACCACACTCGGGTGGCCGACGACCTCGAGCATCGGCAGGTCGGTGATCGAGTCGGAATAGGCGTAGCAGTGCTCGAGCGGGTAGCCCTCGCGGGCGGCGAGCTCGCGGATCGCCTGAACCTTGCCCTCGCCGTAGCAGTAGAACGCCACCTCGCCGGTGTACTTGCCGTCCTCGACAACCATCCGCGTCGCCATCGCATGGGTGGCGCCCAGGGCCCGCGCGATCGGCGCGACGATTTCCTCCCCGGAGGCCGAGACCACCACGACGTCGCGGCCGCACAACTTGTGGGCGGCGATCAGGTCGGCGGCCTCCGCGAACACCAGGGGAGTCACGATGTCGTGCAGCGTTTCGTTGACGATCGACTTGACCTGAGCCACGTCCCAGCCGGTGCACATGTTGGCCAAGTGGGTGCGCATCCGGTCCATCTGGTCATGATCGGCACCGGAGAGCAGAAATATGAACTGGGCGTAGCTGGACTTGAGCACGGCGCGCCGGTTGAGCAGTCCCTGATTGAAGAACGGTTTGCTGAACGCCAGTGTGCTGGACTTGGCGATGATCGTCTTGTCGAGGTCGAAGAAGGCGGCCGTGCGGGCGTGGGCGGCGGTGGTCGCCGACGTTTGCGGTGAAGTTTGCTGCTGCGCGGCCGGGTCGAAGACGGTCACCGGCCTAGCATATGTCGGCGGTCCGACCGGGCGGCGGCCTTGCATCCAAATCGGCGCTGCGTCGACGTGTGGCGGGCGGGACCGCCGGTGTTTTTGCGGCTCAACGTGTTTTTTCGGATAGAAGAAGCTATTGCGTTAATGCGCACTGTCATGTGTATAGTAAGCAGTACTCGGCCTGAGCCGAGGGTGTATCAGCCCGACCCCCCGGGGCTGATACACGACGACCCTCGCCTCCTCCCCCCCTGGCGGGGGTCGTCCCTTTTCTGGGGTAAAGAATTCGGTCGTTCCGCGCGATTGGCGCGACCTTGTGCGCGTTGCGGGGACCGGGTGATCCGTAAGCTGAGCGCGCGTTGGGCAACGCCTTTGTGCACACTTGCGTCTCTCTCCACAAATCCGGGTTTGGCACTGGTGTCCCAAGGTCGTGGCCGCGCACGGTGAGTGGGTGACTGCTAATACCCGCGTCGTTCCGCCGGGCTCGGCGGGCGTGCTGGCGGCGCTGACCGATGCGGAGTTGCGCGAAGAACTCGACCGGGTGGCCGCCGCCGTCGGGGTTCGGGTGGTCCATGTCGGCGATTCCGTGGTGAGTAGGAAAACGTGGTCGGCGGCCGCGGCGGTGGTGCTCGACGCGGCGACGGCCGATCGATGCGCGCAGACGGCTCTCCCGCGGCGCGCACATGTCAGCGTGTTGACCGCCGTCGAACCCACGGCGGCGACGTGGACGGCGGCCATCGCCGCCGGCGCCCAGCATGTGCTGCGGATGCCCGCGCAGGAAGATGAATTGATCCGCAACCTCGCCGAGGCCGCCGAATCGGCGCGTGAAGCTGGGCCGCGAGGCGAGGTCTTGGGCGTGATCGGCGGGTGCGGTGGGGCCGGAGCTTCTTTGCTGGCGGTTGCGTTGGCCTTGGCCGCCCGCGACGCGCTGTTGGTGGACCTCGATCCCTGGGGCGGCGGCATCGATTTGCTGGTGGGCGGCGAAACCGCGCCGGGTCTGCGGTGGCCCGATCTGGCGCTGCAGGGCGGACGGCTTAACTGGTCGGCCGTGCGCGATGCCCTGCCGCGACATCGCGGAATCAGCATGCTCTCGGGCACGCGGCGCTCCTGCGAATTGGACGCGGCGCCGGTGGAAGCCATCGTCGATGCCGGTCGCCGCGGGGGAGTCACCGTGGTGTGCGATCTTCCCCGCCGCCTCACCGATGCGGCCCAAGCGGCGCTGTACGCCGCCGATCTCGTGGTGGTCGTCAGCCCGTGCGACGTGCGGGCGTGCGCGTCGACCGCGGCGATGGCCCCGGTGCTGGCCGCGATCAATCCCAATGTCGGGCTGGTCGTACGGGGACCGTCGCCGGGTGGATTGCGCGCGGCCGAGTTCGCCGATATCGCCGGCTTGCCGCTGCTGGCGTCGATGAGGGCCGAGCCGCAACTCGCGGGGCGGGTGGAGCAAGGCGGTCTGCGCCCGGGGCGGCGATCCGCGCTCGCGGTCGCGGCGCTCCGGGTGCTTGCCGTGCTGCCGCGTGCGGGCTCGGCCGCGCAGGGTAGGGCGGCGTGAGCGGCTCGCTGATCGACCGGGTGCGTGAGCGGCTGGCGGTCGAGTCCGCCCCGCTGCGGCCCAACGTGGTGGCCGCCGCGATCCGGGCCGAATCCAACGGGGTGCTCGGCGATACCGAGGTTCTCGCCAATCTTCGTCTGCTGCAGACCGAGCTCACCGGTGCCGGCATCCTCGAACCGTTGTTGTGCGCGGACGGCACGACCGACGTCTTGGTCACCGCACCCGACGCGGTATGGGTCGACGACGGAAACGGCTTGCGGCGCAGCCAGATCCGGTTCGCCGACGAGGCGGCGGTGCGGCGGCTGGCGCAGCGGCTGGCCCTGGCCGCCGGCCGGCGGCTCGACGACGCGCAGCCCTGGGTGGACGGGCAGTTGACCGGTATCGGTGCCGGCGGGTTCGCGGTGCGGCTCCACGCGGTGCTGCCGCCCGTGGCCGCCGGAGGGACCTGTTTGTCGCTGCGGGTATTGCGGCCGGCCACACAGGATTTGGCGGCGCTTGCCGCGGCGGGTGCGATCGAGCCCCGGGCCGCCGCGCTGGTGTCCGACATCATCGCCGCCCGGTTGGCCTTTCTCGTGTGCGGCGGGACGGGAGCGGGGAAGACGACCCTGCTGGCGGCGATGCTGAGCGCCGTGTCGCCGGCCGAGCGGATCGTGTGCGTGGAGGATGCTGCCGAGCTGGCGCCCCGACATCCGCATCTGGTCAAGCTGGTCGCGCGGTGCGCCAACGTCGAGGGCGTCGGCGAGGTTCCGCTACGCCAACTCGTCCGGCAGGCGCTGCGAATGCGGCCCGATCGCATCGTGGTCGGGGAGGTGCGGGGCGCCGAAGTGGTGGACCTGCTGGCCGCGCTGAACACCGGCCACGACGGCGGGGCCGGCACGGTGCATGCCAACAACCCGGGCGAGGTTCCCGCCCGGCTGGAGGCGTTGGGGGCGCTCGGCGGTCTGGACCGGGCCGCGCTGCACAGCCAACTGGCCGCGGCGGTCCAGGTGTTGCTGCATGTCGCCCGGGACCGCGCCGGCAAGCGCCGGCTCGCCGAGATCGCCACGCTGCGCCACGATGACGGGCGGGTTCGAGCGGTCACGGTGTGGCACGCGGACCGCGGAATGACCGACGATGCGGAGGACCTGCACCGCTTGCTGCGCGCCCGGATGCCGGCATGACCGGTCCGGTCGTGGCCTCGCTGCTGATGTCGTTCGCGCTCTTGGTCTTTCCGGCGTCCCCGCGGCGCCGGCTCGCCCCCGCGCCACCGCCCGGCCGGCGAGTGAGGGTCGGTACGGGTGGGGCCTGCGTCGCGAGCGCGTGCGCCGCGGTCACGGCCGCCGTTCTGCTGCCGCTGCCGACGGTCCTCGCCATCGCGGTGGCCGGCGCGACGGCGGGCCTGCGCTACCGCCGCCGGCGTCGCATGCGGCGCGCAACGGACGAGGGTCGGACGATGGAAGCCGCCCTCGATGTATTGGTCGGCGAATTGCGGGTCGGCTCTCATCCGGTGCATGCGTTTTGCGTTGCCGCCGACGAAACCGCCGGCGCCGTCGCCGTGTCACTGCGCGCGGTGGCGGCGCGCGCCAGGCTAGGCGCTGACGTTGCGGCCGGCCTGCGCGCCGCGGCGCGATCATCGGCTCTGCCCACGCACTGGGATCGGCTCGCGGCGTGCTGGCAATTGGCTAACGACCATGGGCTGGCGATAGCCACCCTGATGCGGACGGCGCAGCGCGATATCGCCGAGCGGCAACGGTTCTCGGCGCGGGTGGCATCGGGCATGGCAGGGGCGCGCGCAACCGCCGCCATACTGGCGGGGTTGCCACTACTGGGCGTGCTCCTCGGTCAGCTGATCGGGGCCAGGCCGCTCAATTTCCTGCTGAGCGGGCATGGCGGCGGGTGGCTGCTGGTGGTCGGGGTGACGCTGGCATGCGGTGGGCTGTTGTGGTCGGACCGGATCACGGGCCGGGTCGCGGCATGAGCACCGCGGCGGTGTTGCTCGCGCTGGCCCTGTGCATCGGGCCTGGACCGTCGGTGGTGCGGGCGCGGGCGGGGACGCCGCCGCCCGCCCCTCGGCCGCGGTCGCGGACCGAACAGGCAGCGGACCCGCTGGCCATCGCATCCAGCCTCGACGTGTTGGGTGCGTGCCTGGGCGCGGGCATGGCGGTGTCGACCGCCGCCGCGGCCACCGCCGCGTCCGCGCCACCGAAACTGGCGCGGGTGTTGCGCAGGGCCGCCGACCTGCTGGCGCTGGGCGCGGATCCCTTTGTGGCATGGGCGATCCCGCGGGAGCTGCCGCCCTCCGAGGTCGACGCGCAGACGGATGCGTTGCTGCGGCTGGCGCGGCGTTCGGCAGCCTCGGGTGCCGCGCTGGCCGACGGCGTCGAGGACTTGGCCGATCAGTCTCGGCAGGACGCCTCGCACGCGGCCACCGCCGCCGCCGAGCGGGCTGGGGTCTTGATCGCCGGGCCGCTCGGACTGTGCTTCCTGCCTGCTTTCGTGTGCCTCGGGATCGTCCCGGTGGTGGCCGGGCTGGCCGGCGATGTTTTCCAGTCGGGCCTGCTGTGAAAGTGATATCGCAGAAGAGAGGATGCATTGGTGGTCAACATGTTTCGCGTGCTCGTGGCGCGCATTTCGGTCTTGGCGGCCGACGAGTCGGGCATGTCCACGGTGGAATACGCCATCGGGACGGTCGCGGCGGCCGCGTTCGGCGCGATCCTCTACACCGTCGTCACCGGCGATTCCATCGTGTCGGCGCTGACCAACATCATCGGTCGAGCACTCAATACCAAGGTTTAACCGGGTGTGCCGGCGCGAGCACCGTCGAAGCGGCGCTGGCGATCGCGGCGTTGGTCGTGGTGTTGGTGCTGTGCCTGGCGGGTCTGTCCGCGGTGTCCATGCAGGTGCGCTGCGTCGACGCCGCGCGCGAGGCCGCCCGGCTGGCCGCGCGCGGTGACGACCGCTCGGCCGTCGACGCCGCTCGCCGCATCGCACCGCCGGCCGCGCGGATCCAGGTGCGCCGGGACGGCGATTTTCTGGTCGCCACCGTCGTCGCTCGGTCAAAACTGTTGCCCGCGTTGGATATTTCCGCCAAGGCCGTGGCGGCCGCGGAGCCCGAGCGATGATCGGGGCTCGGCCACCGTCCTCGCGGCCGCGATGGTGGCGGTGCTGTTGTGTGTCGCGGGCGCCGGCGCATACGTCGGCTCGGCGGTGGTGGCGCGTCACCGCGCACAGGCGGCCGCGGATCTCGCCGCGCTGGCCGCCGCGGCGCGGATGCCGTCCGGGGTCGAGGCTGCGTGCGCGCGTGCGACGGCGGTGGCCCGCGAAATGCGGGTCGACGGTGTGCAGTGCGGGGCGGACGAACTCGATATCGTCGTCACCGTCCAAGTCGCCCTCGCCTTTGCCGGCCCGGCGCGGGCGGCCGCTCGGGCGGGCCCGGTGTCAGAGCCTTAGGTCGTGTCGGCTTGGGCTGGAGGCAATCCGGCGGCGGCGATCTCCTCGTCGGTGGGCAACCGCAGTGAAACCAGTCCGGCGAAGGTATCGGGTTCGAGCTCCACCTGGTTGACGGTGACGTGCACCGGGACCCAATCGGCGTCGTGACCGCGCATCCGAAGCACGCGGCTGGTCGGGCCGTCGGCGAATTCCCTTGTCATGGCGGACATCAGGGGTTCGTCGTCGGGATGAACCCTGGGCCTGTCCGTGTCGGTACCCCGCCAGTCGTAGAAGGTGCAGGGCTCGTCGAGCCACTTCAGCAGCGTCCAGTTGTGCAGGTCGACGAGTGCGCGGTGGACACCGGCCTGCGCCAGCCCGTTGAGGATCCGCTGCGCGAGATCGTCGGCAGATACCGATGGACCCCTGAGGTCGGCGCGCCAGTTCATCGCCCGCGCAATCAGGTGATCCCGGCCGTCCGGCCCCGGTTCCAGCGCGGTGCGCGCGACGAATCCTATGCGCGCGGGGTTTCCCTGCCAATCGGTGAGATCCCATGTGCTGTACAGCGTTTGGCCCGGCTTCGCCCGCACCGCCATGGCCAGCACCTTGGTTTCGTTGGGATTGAGGGCACGCGACGGAAGATCTTCCGCAAAAGCTCGGCCGAAGGTGACCTCGACGTCGGGGTTCTTGCCGCTGTTGGCCAGCGACTCCCGGGTGTCGGTAGCCACGCCCAGGGTGAGGTCCCACTTCAGCGGGCCCGGCACCGGCCGCTCGGGGGGTTCGATATCGGCGGGGCCGGTCCACACGTGCACACCGTGCATGCGGCCATCGGACATCAGCACCGGCTCGGTGCGGATGACCCGATCGCGCTTGGGGGTGATGCTGGTGAGGCTCTGACCGGTCTGCACCGACTCGGTTATCGCCGTCCGAACCGCGGACAGCGAGGGACTGCGGCGCAGGAACGTCGTGATCGGGACGAGGTTTTTGAGTTGACGCCCCTGCGCCACCACAGCGGGTTCGTCCCCCAGCGTCTCCACGAGCAACCAGTCGTGGGCCATGCGCTCGATTTTACGGCGGCGCGGGCGGGCGGGCTCCCAGCGCCGGTTGTGAAGGCAACCGCCGGTTGCCGGGTGGCCGACGAATTTGCAAACCCCGGCACCGCCTTGATAGCTTCTGGCATTCGCCGCGCGTGTAATTGGCGTACAGGCATTTCTTTAGCAAAAAGGAAATGTGCCCTCGGCGCGGCCGTCGCGATGCCATCCGTGGAGGTCGACCGTTGAGGGGTCGGTCGCCGTCCGGCGGATCGGCCCGCGTGACGCTTAGGGCAACTCCGCCAGCACGAGGCGCAGCACCTGGATAGCACCCGCTTTGTCCAGCGGGTCGTTGCCGTTGCCGCACTTGGGGGACTGCACGCACGACGGGCATCCGGTCGCGCATTCACAGGCCTCGATGGCGGCGGCCGTCGCTCCCAACCAGGTGCGCGCCCGGCGGAAGCCCCGTTCGGCGAATCCCGCGCCGCCCGGGTATCCGTCGTACACGAACACGCTGGGCAGGCCGTCGGGTCCGGCGGCGGTCGACATGCCGCCTATGTCGCCGCGGTCGCAGCTGGCCACCAGGGGCAGCAGGCCGATGGCGGCGTGCTCGGCCGCGTGCAACGATCCGGGAATCCGCAGCGCGTCGATGCCGTTGCGGTGCAAGGCTTCCGGCGTGACTGTGTACATCGCCGCGGTGGTGTCCAGCGTGTGCTCCGGCATGTCCAGTTCGACGAAGTCGATCACTTCTCCGGACAGCCGCCGGCGTAGGTAGCCCACCACCCGATGGGTAACCCTGACCGGCACCACACCCAAAACCACGGGCCCGAACTCCAACCGCTCCCCGTTGCCGGTGACGACGATGTCGGTGAGTTCGCGGGCGAAAGTGGCATACCCGGGATCCTGGGCGTGCACGAACGCGATCGCGTCCTCGGTGTCCAGCGAGTCGACCACGTAACTCTCGCCCTGGTGCAGGTACACCGCCCCCGGGTGGACCGAGGCCGGCGCCTGGCCCAGCCCGACGCTGCCCAGCAGCCGCCCGGTGTCGGCCTCCACGATGACGATCTGCCCACCCGCGGAGCCGCGGATATCCACCGCACCGTGGGGTTCCAGCCCAGGCGCGGGGAAGTACTTGCCGTTGCGCCGCCGCAGCAGCCCGTCGTCGACCAACCCCGAGGCCACCTCCACAGCACCGAAATCGGACACCTCGGCATCGTCAAGCGGCAGTTCGGTTGCGGCACAAAGGAGTTGGGGCCCGAGAATGTAAGGGTTTCCAGGGTCGATCACCACCCGCTCGACCGGCTTGTCCAGCAGCGCGGCGGGGTTGTGGACCAGATAGGTGTCCAGCGGGTCGTCGCGGGCGATCAGCACCACCAGTGCGCCCTGCCCGCGCCGGCCCGACCGGCCGGCCTGCTGCCAGAACGAGGCCACGGTCCCGGGAAAACCGGCGAGCACCACCGCGTCCAGCCCGGCGATGTCGACGCCTAACTCGAGCGCGTTGGTGGTGGCCAGGCCGCGCAGCCGGCCCTCGGCCAGGGCGCGCTCCAGCGCGCTGCGGTCCTCGGCGAGATAGCCGGCCCGATACGACGCCACCGTCGGCGACAGCCCCGGCGCGATGTCGTCCAGCCGCGCCCGGGTGCCCAGCGCCGTCAATTCCGCGGCGCGGCGCGACCGAACGAACGTCAGGGTCTGCGCGCCCTCGGCGATCAGATCGGCCATCACCCGCGCCGCCTCGGCGCCCGCGGAGCGCCGCACCGGGGCGCCGTTCTCGCCGGTCACGTCGGCCCGCAGCGCGGGCTCCCACAACGCCACCGTGCGGGCGCCCTGGGGTGAGCCGTCTTCGGTAACCTCCTCCACCGGAAGGCCGATGAGTTCGGCGGCCGTCGCGCCCGGCGAGTCCGTCGTCGCGCTGGCGAACACCACCGTCGGCGCCGATGAGTAGCGCGCGCACAGCCGCAACAGCCGGCGCAGCACCATGGCCACGTTCGAGCCGAAAACCCCACGGTAGTAATGGCATTCGTCGACGATGACATAGCGAAGGCCACGCAACAGGACGGCCCAGCGCGCATGGTTGCGCAGGATCGACAGATGGATCATGTCGGGATTGGAAAACAGCCAGCGGGAGCGCTCGCGCGCGAAGCGGCGCACCTCGGCGGGGCTGTCGCCGTCGTAGGCGGTAGGCGCAACATCATGCAGCCGGGGGATCGCCGTCGTCAGGGCGTGCGCGGCGCGCAACTGATCGTGGCCGAGCGCCTTGGTAGGCGACAGGTACAGCACGCGGGCCCGCGGATCCGTCGCCAACGCGTTGAGGACCGGAAGCTGGTAGGCCAGCGACTTGCCCGACGCGGTGCCGGTGCTCACCACCACATGACGCCCCGCATGGGCCAATTCAGCGGCCCGGACCTGGTGCGACCACGGGGATGTGACGCCGCGATCGGCGAATGCGCGCACCACGTCGGGCTCGGCCCAGTCCGGCCAGCCCTGCGGCCGGCCGCCCCGCGCCGGCAGCTCGGCGACGTGACGCAGGGGATGCTCGCCCGCCGCGGTACCGGCGAGCGCGGCGGCCAGCAGGTCACTGCCGAAACTCGCCACCTCATGCCCTCCAAGAATCAGTCCGCGACACAAGTCTGTCGCCGACGCGATGAACATGGTTGACTGTTTGCGGTCGCAGCTTCTGTGTTCGTGTCAAACTTTCGCAGGAACAACGTTGCGGCCGCGGTTCCTGCGAGGTTATAGGTCGGGTGAAGTTCCGGCGACTACGCGAGGTATGGCGGTCGTACTCGGCCCGGGGCATCGAAAGGCGGCGCCCCGCATCCAGAAGAAAAGGAAAGATCGAGAGATGCCACAGGGAACTGTGAAGTGGTTCAACGCGGAGAAGGGCTTCGGGTTCATTGCACCCGAAGATGGTTCCGCAGATGTTTTTGTCCACTACACGGAGATCCAGGGTTCGGGCTTCCGCACCCTCGAAGAAAACCAGAAGGTCGAGTTCGAGATCGGCCACAGCCCTAAGGGCCCCCAGGCCACCGGAGTCCGTTCCGTCTAACTGAGCGGATTCACCACGGAAACCCCCCGTACAGTCCCGTTTTACGGGCCACGCGGGGGGTTTCTTTGTGCGTCCATCGCGGTGGGAAAGCGCCCCCGGATTCCCGGCTCACCGCCAACCTCAACGCGTGGACGGACGACCTGGCCTACTGTCGGTTAGCGTGAGCCAGCTTTCCTTCTTCACAGCGGAGTCGGTGCCGCCCGCGGTCGCCGATCTCTCCGGGGTGCTGGCAGCCTCTGGCCAGATCGTGATGGTCGGCGCTCCGGACGTTCAGGGTGCCCGGCTTTCGGTGGTCGTGGAAGAACTGTGGCGCGCCACGGCGCTGGCCGACATGATCCGCGAGGCGGGTTTGGTCCCCGAGATCGGCCGCACCGACGAGAACACCCCGCTGGTGAGAACGGCCGTCAACCCGTCGTTGACGTCGATGGCCGCCGAGTGGACGCGCGGGGCGGTCAAGACCGTTCCGCCGCGCTGGCTGCCCGGGCCGCGCGAGCTGCGGGCGTGGACGCTTGCGGCCGGCGCGCCCGAGGGCGACCACTATCTTCTCGGGCTCGACCCGCACGCGCCGGACACCCATTCGCCGCTGGCGTCGGCTCTGATGCGGGTCGGGATCGCGCCGACGCTGATCGGCACCCGCCGCGGCCGGCCCGCGCTTCGGATCAGCGGCCGTCGGCGGCTGTCGCGACTGGTAGAGAACGTCGGGGAACCCCCGAACGACGCCGCCGCGTTGTCGGTGTGGCCGCGGATTTAGCGGCTAGATGCGACCCGCGTCTCGGGGAGTCGGTTTGCATCGGCCCGCCCTAGGGTGCGAAATTGTCAGGTGCCCGCAGGCGAAGGAACGCTGGCGTATCTGAATTTCACCGGAATTTCGGAAGCCGGCCTGTCATTCTTCCTGCAGGGCGGTCCCGCAGGGGGGCCGGGACAAGAGATGGAGCGTAAGCGCAGTTGGCTGACGAAGAAGACCGCGGCACCAGCGGAAATGGGAGCCGGCGGCGACTTGTCATCGTCGAGTCGCCGACTAAGGCGCGCAAACTAGCCGGCTACCTGGGCTCGAGGTACATCGTCGAGTCCTCGCGCGGCCACATCCGCGACCTGCCGCGCGCCGCCGCCGACGTTCCGGCCAAGTTCAAGTCCGAGCCGTGGGCCCGGCTCGGGGTCAACGTCGACGCCGACTTCGAACCGCTCTACATCATCAGCCCGGAAAAGAAGAGCACCGTCACCGAGCTGAAGGGCCTGCTCAAGGACGTCGACGAACTCTATCTGGCCACGGATGGCGACCGCGAGGGCGAAGCCATCGCCTGGCACCTGCTGGAAACCCTCAAGCCCCGCATCCCGGTCAAGCGGATGGTGTTCCACGAGATCACCGAGCCGGCCATCCTCGAGGCCGCCGAGAACCCGCGCGACCTGGACATCGATCTCGTCGACGCGCAGGAAACCCGCCGCATCCTGGACCGGCTGTACGGCTACGAGGTCAGCCCCGTGCTGTGGAAGAAGGTCGCGCCGAAGCTGTCGGCGGGCCGGGTGCAGTCGGTGGCCACCCGCATCATCGTCGTGCGCGAGCGCGACCGGATGGCGTTCCGCAGCGCCGCCTACTGGGACGTCATCGCGAAGCTGGACGCCAGCGTGTCCGACCCGCAGGCCCAGCCGCCCACCTTCATCGCCCGGCTGTCAGGTGTCGACGGGCTGCGCGTGGCCACCGGCCGCGATTTCGACTCGCTGGGCGCGCTGCGCAAGGCCGACGAGGTCGTGGTGCTCGACGAGGCTCAGGCGACCGAGCTGGCCGCCGGGCTGCGCGGCGGGCAGCTGAGCGTGGCGTCGGTAGAGGAGAAGCCCTACACCCGACGCCCGTACCCGCCGTTCATGACGTCGACGCTGCAGCAGGAGGCCGGCCGAAAGTTGCGCTTCTCCGCGGAGCGCACGATGAGCATCGCCCAGCGGCTCTACGAGAACGGCTACATCACTTATATGCGTACCGACTCGACGACGCTGTCGGAGTCGGCGATCAACGCCGCGCGGACTCAGGCCCGCCAGCTCTATGGCGAGGAGTACGTGTCGCCGTCGCCGCGCCAGTACACCCGCAAGGTGAAGAACGCCCAGGAGGCGCACGAGGCAATCCGTCCGGCCGGGGAGACGTTCGCGACCCCGGACGCGGTGCGCCGCGAACTCAACGGCGACGACTTCCGCCTCTACGAGCTGATCTGGCAGCGCACGGTCGCCTCGCAGATGGCCGACGCCCGCGGCACCACGCTGAGCCTGCGGATCGCGGGCACCTCGGGCGAGCGGCAGGTGGTGTTCTCCGCGACCGGGCGCACCATCACGTTCGCGGGTTTCCTCAAGGCGTACGTGGAAACCGTCGACGAGCTGGCCGGCGGCGAGGCCGACGACGCCGAGCGGCGGCTGCCGCACCTCACCGAGGGGCAGCGGCTGGACGCGCTGGAGCTCACCCCCGACGGCCACGCCACCAACCCGCCGGCGCGCTACACCGAGGCCTCGCTGGTCAAGGCGCTCGAGGAGTTGGGCATCGGGCGCCCGTCGACGTACTCGTCGATCATCAAGACCATCCAGGACCGCGGCTACGTGCACAAGAAGGGCAGCGCCCTGGTGCCCTCGTGGGTCGCGTTCGCCGTCACCGGTCTGCTCGAGCAACACTTCGGCCGGCTGGTCGACTACGGGTTCACCGCGGCGATGGAAGACGAGCTCGACGAGATCGCTTCGGGCAACGAGCAGCGCACCACGTGGCTGAACAACTTCTACTTCGGCGGTGACCACGGTGTGCCGGAGTCGATCGCGCGCTCCGGTGGCCTGAAGAAGCTCGTCGGCGTCAACCTCGAAGGTATCGACGCTCGAGAAGTCAACTCCATCAAGCTGTTTGACGACGCGCAGGGCCGCCCCGTCTACGTCCGGGTCGGTAAGAACGGCCCCTACCTGGAGCGCACGATCACCGGCGACGACGGCGAACCGACGCCGCAGCGGGCCAATCTCAACGACTCCCTGACGCCCGACGAGCTGACGCTGGAGGTCGCCGAAGAGCTGTTCGCCACCCCGCAAGAGGGACGCGTGCTCGGCGTGGACCCGGACACCGGCCACGAGATCGTCGCCAAGGACGGCCGGTACGGGCCGTACGTGACCGAGGTCCTGCCGGAGCCTCCGGCCGACACCAACGGCGAGCCCCCCAAGAAGGGCAAGAAGGCCACCGGTCCTAAGCCCCGGACGGGTTCGCTGTTGCGCAGCATGGACCTGCAGACGGTCACTCTCGAGGATGCGCTGAAGCTGCTGTCGCTGCCCCGCGTCGTCGGCGTGGATCCCGAATCGGGTGAGGAGATCACCGCGCAGAACGGGCGCTATGGCCCATACCTGAAGCGCGGCACCGATTCTCGCTCGCTGACGACCGAAGACCAGATCTTCGAGATCACACTCGACGAGGCGTTGAAGATCTACTCCGAGCCGAAACGCTCTGGGCGCCAAAGCGCTTCGGCGCCGCCGCTGCGGGAGCTGGG
>NZ_MBEM01000005.1:0-821 GCF_001954045.1 Mycobacterium sp. SP-6446
GCGCCGGGAACGCGGATGTATCGCACCGGGGATCTGGTGCGCTGGCGTGCCGATGGCCAACTCGACTACGTGGGCCGCGCCGATGAGCAGGTCAAAATCCGCGGCTACCGCATCGAGCTCGGCGAAATCCGCGCCGCCCTAACCCAACTCGACGGGGTCCAACAAGCCGCGGTCATCGCCCGCGAAGACCGCCCCGGCGACAAACGCCTCATCGCCTACATCACCGGCACCGCCAACCCCGCCACCATCCGCGACCAACTAGCCCAACGGCTACCGGCCTACATGATCCCCGCCGCGCTAATCGCCGTAGACGCGCTACCGCTGACGGTCAACGGCAAACTCGACACCGCCGCCCTCCCCGCACCCGACTACACCACCAGCGGCTACCGCGCCCCCACCACCCCCACCGAAGAAATCCTGGCCGCCATCTACGCCCACACACTCGGACACGACCACGTCAGCATCGACGACTCCTTCTTCGACCTCGGCGGCGACTCACTGTCCGCCATGCGCCTCATCGCCGCTATCAACACCACACTCGACACTGACCTGACCGTCCGCACCATCTTCGACACACCCACGGTCGCTCACTTGGCGCCGCGTATCAGTGCGGGCGCCAGTCGGCCGCCGCGGTTGACGCCGGTTGAGCGGCCCGCGGTGGTTCCGTTGTCGTTTGCCCAGCAGCGGTTGTGGTTTATCGACCAGTTGCAGGGGCCCTCGCCGGTCTATAACGTCGCGGCGGCGTTGCGGCTAAGCGGGCCGCTCGATGTTGATGCGTTGGCTGCGGCGCTGGCCGATGTGGTGGGCCGTCATGAAAGCCT
>NZ_MBEM01000006.1:0-18473 GCF_001954045.1 Mycobacterium sp. SP-6446
CGGCGTCGGCGTGGGGTTGTCCGTTTGCTACGACGTCCGCTTCCCGGAGCTCTACACCGAACTGGCCCGCCGCGGCGCGCAGGTGATCGCGGTTTGTGCGTCCTGGGGTTCGGGTCCCGGCAAACTCGAGCAGTGGACGCTGCTGGCCCGGGCCCGCGCGCTGGACTCGATGAGCTACGTCGCCGCGGCGGGTCAGGCCGACCCCGGCGACAGCTTGACCGGCCCGGGGTCCGGCTCCGGAGCACCGACCGGAGTGGGCGGCAGCCTGGTGGCCTCGCCGCTGGGTGAAGTGGTCGCGTCGGCGGGCGCCGAGCCGCAGCTCGTGGTCGCCGACATCGACGTCGACCGGGTAGCGAAGGCCCGCGAGAGCATCGCGGTACTGCGAAACCAGTCAAGCTTTGCTCGAATCGATAGGGCAGAATCGGTTGGGTGACGAACCCGCCAGGACCGCCAGGACCACCTAACGAGGGCCCGTGGGGCCGTCCCGGCAGTCAAGGCCCCTCGGGCCCACCACCGACCGAGCGTCCGACCGAGCGATTCCCCACCGGAGGCCCCGGCCAGTCGCCACCGCAGCCCGGGCCCGGCCCGGTGCCGCCACCTCCGCCTCAGCGAGCGCCGGGCCCACCGCCGCCGCGGGCGCCGGAGCCGCAGACCGAGCAGCTGGGTGCGACCCGGCCGGACACGCAGGGACCGGGCTACTCGCCTCCGCCCGTTCCGCCGGCGGGCCCGACGGAACGGTTGGCAACTCCGAACGAAGAGCCTGTGAAAAGAAAACGACGCTTCCTTCGCGACCCGCTATCGATCCTGCTGGTCTGCATCATCGTGGTTTCGCTCGTCATCGCGGCGCTGATCGGCGCCGAGCTGTACGTGCGCCACGTCGCCAACAACAAGGTCGCCGAGGCGGTGGCGTGCGAGACCAAGGATCAGGCCACCGCGTCGTTCAGCGTGACCCCGCTGATGCTGTGGCAGCAACTGACCAAGCACTACAGCAACATCTCCGTCTCGACCGCCGGCAACCAGATCCGCAGCGCCAAGGGTATGAAGATCGAAATCAACATCCGAGATGTGCGGCTCCAATCGACGGCCAATTCCAAGGGCACCATCGGGTCGCTCGACGCCACCATCACCTGGACGACCGAGGGCATCAAGGAATCGGTGCAAAACGCTATCCCGGTCCTGGGTCCCTTCGTCACCAACAGCGTGACCACGCATCCGGCCGACGGCACCGTCGAGCTGAAGGGCATGCTGGACAACATCACCGCCAAGCCGGTGGTCTCCGGCACCGGGCTGCAGTTGCAGATCGTCAGCTTCAACGCCCTCGGCTTCACCATGCCGAAGGAAAGCGTGCAGTCGACGCTGGACAAGTTCACCTCCGACCAAACGAAGAACTTCCCGTTGGGCATTCACGCCGACAGCGTGCAGGTGACCAATTCCGGTGTGACGAGCCACTTTTCGACGCAGAACGCCACCATCCCCACCGGCAATACCAACCCCTGCTTCGCCAACCTCTGATTCAGTCGAGCCCGTCGAGTACGGCCCGGGTACCTGACAGGCCCAGCCTGGTCGCGCCCGCGTTGAGCATCGCGACGGCGTCGGCGGCGGTGCGGATGCCGCCACTGGCCTTGACCCCCAACCGCCCGCCGACGGTTTCGCTCATCAACGCGACGGCGCGCAGCGACGCCCCGCCGGAGGGATGAAATCCCGTCGATGTCTTGACGAAGTCCGCGCCGGCGTCTTCGGCGGCGCGGCACACCGCCGCCAGCGTGCGCTCGTTATGGCCAAGCAGCACAGCCGATTCCACGATCACCTTCAGCACCGCTCCGGCGGCGGCCGAACGCACCGCTTCGATGTCCGACCGCACCGAGCCCAGTTCACCGGCCAGCGCGGCACCGACGTCGATGACCATGTCGACCTCGCTCGCGCCGGACGCAACCGCCTGCGCGGCCTCTTGCGCCTTGATCGCCGACACGTGCTTGCCCGACGGAAAACCGGCCACCGCGGCAACCCGCACACCGCCGGCTTGGATTGCGGCCGGCACCATCGACGGCGAGACGCACACCGCGTAGACACCCAACTCGGCGGCCTCGGCGACCAGCGCGGCCACCTCGGCCTCCGTGGCCTCGGGCTTGAGCAGGGTGTGGTCGACGAGTGCGGCCACCTGGGCGCGGATGGGTCGGTCCGCCACTAGAACGGCCCTTCCGGGCCGCCGGGATTGCAACCGGCCGCGACCATTTCGGTGTCGTCGACGACCGGCCGCCACGGCTCGAGGTTCCAGCTGGTCTTGCCCGGTTGTGCCATTTCGGCGAACTGCCAGTGGCAGAGGAACTGCGCACGCATGCCGGCGGTGTCGGCGTCCGGTGCCGACGCGAGCACCTCGGCCCACGCTTCGTCGGCGGCCGCCGACGTCCCGGGCTGCCTCGAGGCCGCCCGCCCGGAGGGCGTCGGGTAAACCCGCAAGCTGGCCAGGCCTCCCCACTGCATCCACTCGGTGTGATCGATATAGGGCGGTGAGTACGACGGGCTCGCCGCGCCCGTGCCCGGGTCCGCCCCGGCAGGCACGGCCGCCGAGAAGGCGACCAGCACCGCCGCCGGCAAGGCCAGCAGGGCTTTCATCCCGTCAGCGCGACTTACCCTGAATTTCGAGGAGTTTGGGCCGAACGTCGACCAGATACACGCCGGCCGCGCAGGCCGCGATCGCCATGCCGAGCACGCCGAAGACGAAGCTCAGGATCGATGTCAGCGCGACGGCCAGGCCCAGGATCACCAGCCACACGGGCTTGGTCAGCTTGTCGGCGGCGGTATAGGCATCGGGTCGCTGCAGCGCCGCGTGCACGAACGCGTACACCGCCGTCACCAGGACGGCGATCTGCAAGACCAACATGACGGTACCCACGAGGTGGCTCACGCCTTAAGGGTATGCGGGCGGCGTCCAAAACGTCGACTCCGAGTTGCCCCCTGGGCAACTCGGAGTCGAGTGTGCTGCTTGATCCGGGTTGCCCCCACGGGGGCAACCCGGTACCTGACTACTTCTGGGTGACCTTCTTGGCCGTCGACTTCTTGGCCGCAGCCTTCTTGGCCGGCGCCTTCTTGGCGGGGGCCTTCTTGGCCGGCGCCTTCTTCGCGGGGGCCTTCTTCGGCAGGTCGATGCCGACCAGCTTGGCCGCGCGCTCACCGACCGCGCGGGTCTGCGACGCGACGGTGCCCAGCGCCTCCTGGGTCAGCTCGACGGCCTGGTCCACGGACGCCTGGGCCCGCGCCGACGCGTCGTCGAAGCCGGACTGGCTGCGCAGCCGCTCCAGGGCGATCTCGCCGCGCTCGACCAGCTCGTTGTAGCGGCTGGTCGCGGCCTCCAGGTAACCCTCGGCGGCCTTCCGCAGCTCGTCGGCGGTGAACCGCTCGCGCAGCTCGGTGAACTGCTCGGGCAGGTCCTCCTGCAGCTTGGCCAGGCGGGCACGCCGCTCCTCGACCCGGCTGCGGGTCTCGGTGCGGGTTTCCTCGGCACGCTCACGCAGGTTGGTGATCAGGTCGTTGACGGTGGCCAGGGCCAGGTCCGCCGCGCCGAGTGCGGCGAGCAACGGGGCGCGCAGGTCTTCGATGTTCGGGTTTTCAGCCATTGGTTTTCCTTTCGTTATTTCTTTCGTTATCGGTGTTACGGACTGCTGTCTGGTGGAAGTTGCGCGAGAACCTCCTGCTTGGTCGGTCGAGTGATGATCGAGTGGCAGCTGCGCTGGCCGCCAGATCGGGGCAGCAGAGCCGGCAACTGGCCTGGAACGGTTGAGTCCCTTCCTTCTGGGTAACCGCGTGGCGCGCCGTCTATACGTCGCCCAGGTCAGTCGCCATTGGATTCGGTCGGACACTCCTCTGGGGTGGATTCGTTTTGCTGGGCGAACGACGCGTAGATGTCGAGCAGGATTTGCTTCTGACGCTCGGTGATCGCGGTGTCGGTGATGATCGCGTCGCGCACCTGACTGGCCTCGCTCGGCTCGAGGATCCCGGCCCGCACGTAGAGCACCTCGGCCGAAATCCGCAGCGCTTTCGCGATTTGGTTCAGGACGTCGGCGGACGGCTTGCGCAGTCCGCGCTCCACCTGGCTGAGGTAGGGGTTGCTGACCCCCGACCGCTCGGCCAGTTGGCGCACCGAGACCTGCGCGTTTTCCCGCAGGTCACGAATGAAGCTGCCGATGTCGGAGGCCACTTCGGAGGCCGCGGTCGACACCTTGGCGGAGAGCTTCTCCTCGGGTGCCATTGCGTACTCCTGGGTCGATGGTCGATCTTGACGGCCCTCAGACTACGGACAAGTGCTTGCTTTTGCAAGCACTTGTTAGCACCGCTAGAAAAGCAGCTGCGCGACGGCGTAGATCGCCAGCCCCGCGAGCGAGCCGACCACCGTTCCGTTGATCCGGATGAATTGCAGGTCGCGGCCGACGTGCAGTTCGATCCGCCGGCTGGCCTCCTCGGCGTCCCAGCGCTCGATCGTCTCGGTGATGATCGCGGTGATCTCAACCCCATACTGCGAGACCAGGTGCTGGGCCGCCCGGACGATCCAGTTGTCGACCTTGTCGCGCAGCTCGGCGTCGTCGCGCAGCGATTCCCCGATGCGAACCACCGTGTCGGCGATGCGGGTCCGCAACGCGCTCGACGGGTCGTCGACGCCCTCGAGGACCAGCCGTTTCATCGTCTTCCATGCCGTCGCGGCGGCGTTGGCGATCTCGTCGCGGGCCATCAGCTGCTCTTTGACGGCTTCGGCGCGCGCGATGGTGTCCGGATCGTGCTGCAGGTCGTCGGCGAATTCGAACAGGAAGCGCGTCGCCGAGCGGCGCAGTTCGTGGTCGGGGTTGCGCCGCACCTTGTCGGTGAAGTCCATCAACTCGCGGTGAATGCGGTCACCGACGAGGTGGTCGATGAATCGGGGCGACCAGCTCGGCGAGTCGCGCTCGACTACCCGCTGGATGACCTCGCCGGCATTGAGCGACCACTGAAAAGCCCGGTCGGCGAGCAATTGGATCAGGGCTTCCTGCCGGTTCTCGGCCAGCAGGGTGCCCAGTACCCGGCCCACCGGCGGACCCCACTGTGGCTCGGCGATGCGGCGCACGATCATCCGGTCGATGACCTGCTGCACGTCCTCATCGCGCAGCAACTCCACCAACACCCGGAGGATGGTCGCCGTCTCGCTGGCCACCCGCTCGGCATGCGAGGGCTCCGACAGCCACTTGCCGAGCCGGCCGGGCACCTGCGCGTCGCGCAGCTTGGTCTCGACCACCGCCGGCGACAGGAAGTTCTCCCGCACGAAGGTGCCCAGGCCCTCGCCGAGCTGATCCTTTTTGCGCTTGATGATCGCCGTGTGCGGGATGGGTATGCCCAGCGGGTGTTTGAACAGCGCGGTGACGGCGAACCAGTCCGCCAGGGCGCCGACCATGCCGGCCTCCGCGGCCGCGCTGACGTAGCCGACCCAGACGCCCGCACTGGTGTGGGCCTGCGCCCACCGGCACGCGAGGAACACGCCGCTGGCACCGATCAGGAAACCCAGCGCCACGATCTTCATCCGGCGCAGCGCCACCCGGCGTTCGGCGTCGGCCTGCGGATCGGCCCCCGCGAACGATTCCGCGAGGGACGTGTGGGGGCGGCGCGCCGGGCTCGGCGACGCGATCACGTCCAGCCCCCGCGCCGGCGACCCCGGCGGCTCGGCTCTGTGTGCCACCACACCATCATGTATCGCCGCGGGCGATTAGTGTGACTTGCACTGTCCAGGGGCCTGTTCTCCCGCGCCCGCCATCCGCCAACCGGACCCCCCAGGCCGTATTATCGAGGGCGTCTAGGGAATGGAAATCGGCGACTGTGGCAGAGCAAATACCGGCTGTGACCGTCAAGATGGATGGTCGCAAGCGGCGCTGGCATCAGCACAAAGTTGATCGACGTAATGAGCTGGTCGACGGAACCATTGAAGCGATTCGGCGGCTTGGCCGCTTCCTGAGCATGGACGACATCGCGGCCGAGATCGGGGTTTCCAAGACCGTGCTGTACCGCTACTTCGTCGACAAGAACGATCTGACGACCGCCGTGATGATGCGGTTCACACAGACGACGCTGATTCCCAACATGACCGCGGCCCTCTCATCGAACTTGGACGGCTTCGACCTGACCCGCGAGGTCATTCGGGTCTACGTCGACACCGTGGCAAACGAGCCCGAGCCGTACCGGTTCGTGATGGCGAACAGCTCGGCGAGCCACAGCAAGGTGATCGCCGACTCCGAGCGAATCATCGCCCGCATGCTCGCGGTCCTGATCCGCCGGCGCATGCACCAGGCCGGGTTGGACACCGGCGGGGTCGAGCCGTGGGCCTACCTGATCGTCGGCGGCGTGCAGCTGGCCACACACTCGTGGATGTCGGAACCCCGGATGAGTCGCGACGAGCTGATCGACTACCTGACCATGCTCAGTTGGAACGCGATATGCGGGATCGTCGAGGTCGGCGGGTCGCTGGAGAAGTTCCGCGCGCAGCCGCATCCGACGCCGATCGTTCCACAGCCGCGTTGAGGCCGGTCTAGGCTTTAGGAATGCCTGAGGCGAGCGTGGGCTCCCGGCTGAGGTCGTGGGCATACGCACTTCGCACCACCAACCCGCCACCCGATGGGCCGGTCGACACGGTCACGCGGTGGCTGGTTGTCACCCGCGCCGCGGTGTTGCCGATGACCCTGGTTTCCGGTCTGGTGGCGGCGCTGCTGGCGGTCGGCAAGCCGGGCCTGGATTGGCGGTGGCTGGTGCTTGCCGTGTTGGGAATCACGTTGGCGCACACCGCCAATAACCTGATGAACGACCTCTACGACACGCAGGTGGGCACCGACAGCGCCACCTATCCCCGCGCGCTGTACGCCCCCCACCCGGTGCTGTCCGGGCTGATCAGCCGCCGGACGTTGGGGCTGGCGATCCTGCTGGTGAACGTCGCGGACCTGGCGATCCTGGTGACGCTGACGTGGGCCCGCGGTTGGCCCGTAATCGCCTTTGCGCTCAGCGGTTTCGCGCTGAGCGTCGCGTACACGGCGCCGCCGCTGCGCCTGAAGAAACGCGGGCTGGGCGAGCCCGACGTTTTCGTCGTGTGGGGTCCGCTGATGGTCTGCGGGACGTACTACTCGGCGGTCGGCTCGGTCGGTTGGGACGTCGTTCTGGCCTCACTGCCCTACGGCTTGCTGTGCACGACGGTGCTGATGGGCAAGCACATCGACAAGATCCCCTACGACGAGCCGCTCGGGATCCGGACGCTGCCGGTCCTGCTGGGCGAGGCGCGCGCCCGCGTCGTGACGCTGGGCATGATGGTCGGCTTCTACGTGCTGGTCGCGATCGCCGTCGCGGCCGGCGCGATGCCCTGGGCCGCGCTGGTGGTCGCCTTGGCGCTGCCCCGGCTGGCGAAGGTGTGGCCGTACTTCCGCCGCCCGAGACCGGCCGAACCGCCACCGAAGTTTCCGGTGTGGCCCCTGTGGTACGCCGCGCTGGCGTGGGTGCACGTGCGGCAGGCGGGCGCGCTACTGGTGCTCGGCCTGGCGATCGGCGCCGTGCTGCGTAGCACTACTTGACGAGCGTGAACTGCCCCACGTTGGTGACGCCTTTGCGGAAGAAATTCTCGCACCCGGTCAGGTAGTGCATATAGCGGTCGTAGACCTCTTCGGATTGGATCGCGACGGCGTTTTCCTTATTGACCGCAAGATTGGCCGCCCACATGTTGAGCGTGCGCGCGTAATGCTCCCGCAGCAATTGCACCTTTTCGACCGAGAAACCGGCGGCCTGCGCAAACTTGAAAATGTCTTCCTGCGCCGGCAACTGGCCGCCCGGGAAGATTTCCGTGCCGATGAATCGCATGAATCGCACGTCGCTCATCGTCAGCGAGACGCCGCGCTCATGTTGCTGTTTCTGGGTGTACGTCAAAATCGTGTGCAGGAGCATTCTGCCGTCGGCGGGAAGGACGTCGTGGGCGTGGCCGAAAAATGCGGCCCACCGTTCGGATTTGAACGCTTCGAAGGCGCCGATGGTGACGATGCGGTCGACCTTGTCGTCGAACTCCTCCCAGCCCTGCAACCGCACCTCGACGTTGCGCCGGGTCGGCAAACCGGCAAGCTTCGCCTTGCTGTATTCAAACTGGTTGCGGCTGAGCGTGATTCCGATCACGTTGACATCGAATTTCTCGATCGCTCGTTGCAGCGCTCCACCCCAACCGCAACCGATGTCGAGCAACGTCATGCCGGGTTCGAGGTTGAGCTTGCCCAGCGCCAGGTCGAACTTTGCGTTCTGGGCCTCCTCGAGGGTCATGTCGTCCCGCTCGAAGTAGGCGCAGGTGTAGGCCATGGTCGGGTCTAGGAATAACGAGAAGAATTCGTCCGAGATGTCGTAGATGGATTGCGACTCTTCGTAATACGGCTTCAACTGAGCCATGCGATTCGGATGCCTCTCGTCGGTTGTCGCGAGAATGCTACCCGATCGACACAATGGCGTCGCGCCGACCCATTCACGGGCCGCATCAGTACGTATAGAAGCCTTGTCCGGATTTCTTGCCGAGCCGGCCGGCCTCCACCATGCGCAGCAGCAGCGGCGGCGGGCCGTATTGGGGCTCCTTGAATTCTTCGAACATTTTGTCCGCGATGAGTTTGAGGGTGTCCAATCCGACGAGATCGGACAGCCGCAGCGGGCCCATCGGGTGCGACAGCCCGGCGACCACTGCCTTGTCGACGTCTTCGACGGTGGCAAAACCGGCTTCCACCATCCGGATCGCCGACAGCAGGTACGGAACCAGCAGGGCGTTGACGACGAAGCCGGACCGGTCCGAGCAGCGCACCACCTGCTTGCCCAGAACCGCACTGGCGAACTCCTCGGTGCGCGCGGCCGCGGCCTCGTCGGTGACCAGCGTGCTGACCAGTTCGACCAGCGGCAGCACCGGGACGGGGTTGAAGAAATGCAGGCCCAGCACGCGCTGAGGGTTCCTGGTGGCCGCGGCCACCTTCATGATCGGGATGCTCGAGGTGTTCGACGCCAGGACCGCGTCGGGGTCGGTGATGACCTGGTCCAGTTCCGCGAACAGCTCGGCCTTGACGGCCTCGTCCTCGATGATGGCCTCGATCACCAGTTGGCGGTCGGCCAGGTCCTTCAGGTCGGTGGTGAACGTCAGCTTGTCGAGCGCGCGGTCGCGCTCCCGCTCGGTGACCTTGCCCGCGCTGACGCCGCGCTCCAGCGACCGGACGATGCGGTTGCGTCCGGCCGTGATCAGCTCCTCGCTGGGCTCGTACACCGTCACGTCGACTCCGGCGCGCACCGAGACCTCGGCAATGCCGGACCCCATCTGCCCCGCACCGACAACCCCGACCCGGTGGATCGCTGCGTCGCTCACTACTTCCTCCTAAACGCGCGAGCAGTCCCCCGCATGCGGGGGACTGCTCGGCAGACTAACTCAGTGGAACTGACCCTCTTCGGTCGAACCCGCCAGCGCGGTGGTCGACGAGCTCGGGTCCACCGTGGTCGCGATGCGGTCGAAGTAACCGGCACCGACCTCGCGCTGGTGCTTGGTCGCGGTGTAACCGCGCTCCTCGGCGGCGAACTCGCGCTCCTGCAGCTCGACGTACGCGCTCATCTGGTTGCGGGCGTAGCCGTAGGCCAGATCGAACATCGAGTAGTTCAGCGCGTGGAAGCCGGCCAGCGTGATGAACTGGAACTTGAATCCCATTGCGCCAAGCTCTTTTTGGAACTTCGCGATGGTGGAGTCGTCCAGGTGCTTCTTCCAGTTGAAGGAAGGCGAGCAGTTGTAGGCGAGCATCTGGTCCGGGAACTCCGACTTGACGCCCTCGGCGAACTTGGCCGCGAGCTCGAGGTCCGGGGTCCCGGTCTCCATCCAGATCAGGTCGGAGTACGGCGCGTAGGCCTTGGCCCGCGCGATGCACGGCTCGAGGCCGTTCTTGACGCGGTAGAAGCCTTCCTTGGTCCGCTCACCGGTGATGAACGGCTGGTCGCGCTCGTCGACGTCCGAGGTGATCAAGGTGGCCGCCTCGGCGTCGGTGCGCGCGATCACGACCGTTGGCACGCCGGCGACGTCGGCGGCCAGGCGCGCCGAGGTCAGGGTGCGGATGTGCTGCTGAGTCGGGATCAGCACCTTGCCACCGAGGTGGCCGCACTTCTTCTCCGAGGCGAGCTGGTCCTCCCAGTGCGACCCCGCGACGCCCGCGGCGATCATCGCCTTCTGCAGCTCGTACACGTTGAGCGCACCGCCGAAGCCGGCCTCGCCGTCGGCGACGATCGGCGCCAGCCAGTTCTCCACGGACCGGTCGCCCTCGACCTTGGCGATCTCGTCGGCGCGCAGCAGCGCGTTGTTGATGCGACGGATGACCTGCGGCACCGAGTTAGCCGGGTACAGGCTCTGGTCGGGGTAGGTGTGGCCGGACAGGTTGGCGTCGCCGGCGACCTGCCAACCCGACAGGTAGATGGCCTTCAGGCCGGCGCGCACCTGCTGCACGGCCATGTTGCCGGTCAGGGCGCCGAGGGCGTTGATGTACTCCAGGTCGTGCAGCTGCTCCCACAGCACCTCGGCGCCGCGGCGGGCCAGGGTGTGCTCCTCGACGACGCTGCCCTGCAGGGCGACGACGTCCTTGGCGGTGTAGGTGCGGTTGATGCCCTTCCAGCGCGGGTTGGTGTCCCAGTCGTGCTGGATCTGTTCGGCGCTCTTCGGGGTGCCAACGTCAGACATTGGGCTTAACTCCTTTGCAATTGGTGAACGGTTGACGCCGCCGTCCGGCGGTAGCTGGAGGCTCAACTTCACTGGCGTGCTAACACGACCATGGCACAGCCTGTTTATGCCGGTCCACCCGTTTCATTTGCCAATTTCCGCAACACGTTTGCCCGGTTTTGCAAATCTTGCGAAGGCATCCAAGAACTGAACCGTTTCAGAAGCTACCGGCCAGTAACCCCAAAGCCGCAGGTCAAGACGGGAAATTGAGCGGGCCGCTTAGCGGCCCGAATCGGCTACAGGGAGAAGAGCGCGGCGACGGCTTTCGTCTCGTCGCCGACGGTATATGTGAGCGTTGTAACAGGGCGATCGACCAGGCCGGGACCGAACTGATCGGTGGAACCGGCCGGGTGGACGTGCGAAATGATCTCGAGCTTGTCGCCCAGCGCGACTGGCGCCTCGTGCTCGATGGTGGTGCGTAGCGGTCCCCGCAGCAGCTCGGGATGGGCGGCGAGGTAATCCTCGATCACGCTCCAGTACACCGAGTTGTTCATGTGGTCGAACAGGTCGATGTCGGTCACCCGGACCGGAAACTCGTGGATCTCGGTCGCGTCGTCACGGCTGCCCGGCTTCAAGTAGCCCTTCCACCGCAGCCGATCGATGGCTGTGGTCTTGTGCAGGCCCGCCAGGAAGTCGTCGGCGATGCGCGCGGGCATCTGGGTTTCCCGGTTGATGTTGATCCAGAACGCCTCGGATTCGATCAGGCCGCCCTTGCGGCCGTCGACGCGGACCCGCATCTCGCACCACCGGTTCGAGGTGCCCGAGCACCAGCGCCGGCACCGCAGCATGTCCTGGAACTCGATCGGGCGGATCAGGTCGAGCATGGTGCGGCGGACGATCCACAGCGGGTGGGTCTCCTCGAAGCCCATCTCGCGCAGCTGGTCCTGGCCGATGTCCTGGATATGGCGGCAGGCGGCATCCAGCCGCAGCCGGCCGGTGCGGTCGATGTCGCCGACGCGCAGCGGCCATTCGCGATCGAATACGTCGGGGTGGCCGTCGGGCACCGGCATCATTATTTTGTCCAGGCTCACGGCTTCGCTCCCCCGCTCGCTCCTCGTCTGGACCCCACGGTAACCGGGGGCAGACGGGAATCATGCCAAATGGCATCTCCGAAAAACCAATCCTAGCGCGATGCCAACTCTGCAAACCGTATCTTCGCAGTGGCGGGTAGGCTCTGTTAGGTGTCCAAAACATTCGTCGGCTCGCGCGTTCGCCAGTTGCGCAGCGAGCGCGGATTCAGTCAGGCCGCGTTGGCCCAGATGCTGGAGATCTCACCCAGCTACCTCAACCAGATCGAGCACGACGTCCGGCCGCTGACGGTGGCCGTGCTGCTGCGGATCACCGAGGTGTTCGGCGTGGACGCGACCTTTTTCGCACCGCACGACGACACCCGGCTGGTCGCGGAGCTGCGCGAGGTGACGATGGATCGCGACCTGGGCATCGACGTCGAACCGCCCGAGGTCGCCGAGATGGTCAGCGCCCATCCCGCGCTGGCCCGCGCGGTCGTCAACCTGCATCGGCGCTACCGGATCACCACCGCGCAGCTGGCCGCCGCCACCGAGGAGCGGTTCTTCGACGGCAGTGGCACCGGGTCGATCACGATGCCCCACGAAGAGGTGCGCGACTACTTCTACCAGCGCCAGAACTACCTGCACGAGCTGGACACCGCCGCCGAGGACCTCACCACCCAGATGCGGTTGCATCACGGCGACCTGGCCCGCGAGCTGACCAGGCGGCTCACCGAGGTGCACGGCGTGCACATCAACCGGCGCATCGATCTCGGCGACACCGTGCTGCACCGCTTTGACCCCGAGACCAAGACGCTGGAAATCAGCAATCACCTCTCGCTGGGTCAGCAGGTGTTCAAGATGGCCGCCGAATTGGCCTACCTCGAATTCGGTGACCTGATCGACAGCATGGTCGAGGAGGGCAAGTTCACCAGCGACGAGTCGCACACGCTGGCCCGGCTTGGGCTGGCCAACTACTTCGCGGCGGCCGCGGTGCTGCCCTATCGCCAATTCCACGACGTCGCAGAGAATTTCCGCTACGACGTCGAGCGACTGTCGGCGTTCTACTCGGTGAGCTATGAGACCATCGCGCACCGGCTCTCGACGCTGCAGCGGCCGTCGATGCGCGGTGTTCCGTTCTCGTTCATCCGGGTCGACCGGGCCGGCAACATGTCAAAACGTCAGTCCGCCACGGGTTTTCACTTCTCCTCGAGCGGCGGAACCTGCCCGTTGTGGAACGTCTACGAAACGTTCGCCAACCCCGGCAAGATCCTGGTGCAGATCGCCCAGATGCCCGACGGCCGCAACTACATGTGGGTGGCCCGCACCGTGGAACGCCGCGCCGCGCGGTATGGTCAGCCGGGTAAGACCTTCGCGATCGGGCTGGGCTGCGAACTTCGGCACGCCCACCGGCTCGTCTACTCGGAAGGACTCGACTTGTCGGGTGAGATCGCTACGCCTATCGGCGCGGGTTGCCGTGTCTGCGAACGCGACAACTGTCCGCAGCGGGCGTTCCCCGCGCTGGGGCGCGCGCTCGATCTCGACGAGCACCGCAGCACGGTGTCCCCGTATCTGGTGAAGCAAGCGTGACCGGGCTCCCGGCAGGTCCCGTCGGCCGCATCCCGTCGGGCGGGTTCCGAGAGCTGGGACCGATCAACTGGGTGATCGCGAAGCTGGGTGCGCGCACGGTGAAAGCGCCCGAGTTCCACCTGTTCACCACGTTGGGCCAGCGCCGATTGCTGTTCTGGGCCTGGGCCTTTTACGGCGGCCGGTTGTTGCGGGGGCGGCTGCGGCCGGTCGACACCGAGCTGGTGATCCTGCGGGTCGCGCACGTGCGCTCGTGCGAATACGAGCTGCAGCACCACCGCCGGATGGCCCGCCGGGCGGGTCTGGATGCGGACATGCAGGCCGCGATCTTCGCCTGGCCCGACGCGCCGAACGGGTCCGGGCTCACCGAACGGCAACAGGCGCTGCTGACGGCGACGGACGAGTTCGTCAAGGACCGGACGATCAGCGACGCGACCTGGCAGCGGCTGGCGACTCACCTGGATCGGCGACAGCTGATCGAATTCTGCTTGCTCGCAAGCCAATACGACGGCCTGGCGGCGACGATGTCCGCGCTCGACATCCCGCTGGACAACCCCCGCTAGCTAGAGGTAGACGTCGGCCAGCACGGCCAGCGTCAGCACCACGGGCAGTATCGGCAGGCCGAAGGCGAACGCCGCCCACAGCTGGTTACCGCGCCGGCGCAACCACCACCCACACGCCCCGGCGCAGATTCCGAGCACCACCGACATCAGCAACACCAGCGGGCCCCACTGGCCCGCCGTCGCATTGTCGCCGGTCGAAATGGCCACCAGCCACAGCACATAGCCGATCGCCACGCCGCCGATGGCGCCGACGATCCTCTCGCTGGTCTTGCTGGTGTTCATCGATCAGAAGTTGATCATGTGGCCGGTCAGGCCGTGGAAGCACTCCTGCAGCGCCTCGGACATGGTCGGATGCGTGTGCACGTTGCGGGCCAGCTCGGTCGCGGTCAGATCCCACTTCTGCGCCAGGGTGAGCTCGGGCAGCAGCTCGGACACGTCGTGGCCGACCAGGTGCCCGCCGAGCAGCTCGCCGTACTTCGCGTCGGCCACCAGCTTGACGAAACCGCTGGGGTCGCCCACGCCGTGCGCCTTGGCGTTCGCGGTGAACGGGAACTTGGCGACCACCACGTCGTAGCCCTCGTCACGGGCCTGCTGCTCGGTGAGCCCGAAACTGGCGACGTTGGGTTGGCAGAACGTCGCGCGCGGCAGCATCCGATAATCGCCGAGCGCCAAAGTCTCTGCCCCACCGATGGTTTCGGCCGCGACCACACCCTGGGCCTCGGCGACGTGCGCGAGCATCAACAGTCCGGTGACGTCGCCGATGGCGTAGATGTGCGGCAGGTTGGTGCGCATGTAGTCGCTGATGCCGATGGCCTTGCGGTCGGTGAGCGCGACCCCGGCCGCCTCCAGCCCGTAGCCCTCGACATTGGGCGCAAAACCGATGGCCTGCAACACCTTTTCGGCCTTGAGTTCCTCGCTGCGACCGTCCTTGCTGACCGTCACCCTGACCACCGAACCGTCGTCGGAGATGCCCTCGACCTTGGTTCCGGTCAACACCTTGACGCCCAGCTTCTTGAACTGTTTTTCGATCTCCTTGGACACCTCGGCGTCCTCGTTGGGCAGCGCGCGGGGCAGGAACTCCACGATCGTGACGTCGACGCCGTAGTTCTTGAGCACGTAGCCGAACTCCATGCCGATCGCGCCGGCCCCGGCGATGATGATCGATTCGGGCAACTCCCGGGACAGGATCAGTTCCTCGTAGGTGACCACGTTTTCCGATAGCGACGTGCCGGGAACCAGCCGGGTGCTGCTGCCGGTGGCGATGATGGCGTTGTCGAACGTGACGGTTTCCGTGCCACCGTCATTGAGCTCAACGGACAGCGTGTTGGCGTCGGTGAACCTGCCGTACCCGTGAATCTCGGTGATCTTGTTCTTCTTCATCAGGAAGTGCACGCCGGCGACGCGGCCCTCGGCCACTTTGCGGCTGCGGTCGAAGGCGATTCCGTAGTCGAAGGTCGCCTCGCCGCTGATGCCGAAGGTCTTGGCCTCTTTGGTGAAGATGTGGGCGAGCTCGGCGTTGCGCAGCAGCGCCTTGGACGGGATGCAGCCGACGTTCAGGCAGACTCCGCCCCAGTACTTCGGCTCGACGACCGCGGTGTTGAGGCCCAGCTGTGCGGCGCGAATCGCCGCGACATATCCGCCGGGACCGGCCCCGAGGACGACGACGTCATAGTGAGTCACGGCCCCTACCCTAGTGGCCTAGTACGGGATGACGCCGATCAGGCAGTGGCCCACCCGCTCGCAGTAGTAATAGCCGTAGAGCGGCGCCGCGGCGGCGACGGCGGCAAGCGGCCCCGACATCACCGCGATCGACAGCGCCGAGATCAGCGGCCTGCCGTGCATCGCCAGCATCACGCCGCCCACCACGCAGGCGACGACGTAGACCAGCACCGCGAACACCGCGGGCGCCTTGTCGATGGTGTGGTACCACCAATAGAACAGCCCCAGGCCGACGACGGCCCCCACGGCCCACACGCCGAGGAGCACCAGAACCAGCTGCCACCACTTCAGGTAGTGATAGCGGCCGGGAACGGCGACCGGCTGCACCGGCGCACCGCCGGCTTCGCTCACGCCGTCCCGCTCGGTGTCCTCCTCCGGGGCCGTGTCGGGTGCGGGCGTTTCCGGCTCGGGCGCTTCCGGCTCGGCGACAACGGGAACGGGCTGCGAGCCGGTGTCGTCGGAGAAGTCCGGCACGAACGCCTCGGTCTGCGGATGAGACTCCCGGTCCCCATCAGGCACGTCAGGCACCGGCCGCCACCCGCAGAGCGACGAGCGCGCCGAACCAGCCCGGCGCCACCGCGAGGATGAACGCGCCGACCACCGTGACCCAGCGCCGCCCCGACAGCACGATCGTCAGCAGCCCGATCACGCTGGGAATCCCGACCACCAGTGCGATCGCAATGTCCGGGCGGACCCTCGGATGGTCCACGACGGTGAACGCCACGGCCGCCAATAACCCGACCGCACAACCGATCAGCATGGCACTGGCCAGCAGCCACGGACGCGGAAGGGGAATCACTTTCTCGACTGTACTGCGGTTGGGCAGGTCCCCAATGCCGCGTCGGCCACCACCGGACCCCGTGTCGCGGGCCGCTCACCGCGCTCGTAGCCGGCGCCGGTGATGACCGTGGCCAACGACGCCTGCTCTTGCTCGGTGAACACGCGGCCGCGGGACAGGAATCGCACCCCCTCGGGCGCTTCCAGGCTGAACCCGCCGCCGCGGCCGGGCACCACGTCGATGACCAACTGCGTGTGCTTCCAGGTCTCGTACTGGGGACCCGAAATCCACACCGGAACCCCGTCGGCCCCGACGTCGAGCACGCCGAGCAACACGTCGCGATCGCCGACGAGGAAGTCGCCGAGCGGGTAACACATCGGCGACGACCCGTCGCAGCAGCCACCGGACTGATGGAACATCACCGGGCCGTGCCGGGCCTGTAGCTGCCCGAGCAGCTCGGCGGCATCCGCGGTGATCACCACCCGCGGGACCATCAGAAGAATCCTTGCGCCTTCTGCGAATAGGACACCATCAGGTTCTTGGTCTGCTGGTAGTGGTCGAGCATCATCTTGTGGTTCTCCCGGCCGATGCCGGACTGCTTGTAGCCGCCGAACGCCGCATGCGCCGGGTACACGTGATAGCAGTTGACCCATACCCGGCCGGCCTGGATATCCCGGCCGGCCCGGTAGGCGGTATTGCCGTCGCGGCTCCAGACGCCGGCGCCCAGGCCGTAGAGGGTGTCGTTGGCGATGGCAAGAGCGTCGTCGTAGTCCTTGAACGACGTGACGGCGACCACCGGCCCGAAGATCTCCTCCTGGAAGACGCGCATCTTGTTGTTGCCGCCGAAGATCGTCGGCTGCATGTAGAAGCCGCCGGACAGGTCGCCACCCAGCTCGGCGCGCTCTCCGCCGGTGATGATCTTGGCGCCCTCGTCCTTGCCTATCTCGATGTAGGACAACACCTTTTCCAGTTGGTCGTTGGAGGCCTGCGAACCCAGCATGGTCTCGGAGTCCAGCGGGTCGCCTTGCCGGACCGCCTTGGTGCGGATGGCCGCCAGCTCCAGGAACTCGTCGTAGATGTCGGCCTGGATCAGGCTGCGCGACGGGCAGGTGCACACTTCGCCCTGGTTGAGGGCGAACATCGTGAAGCCCTCCAGCGCCTTGTCCTGGAAATCGTCGTGCGCGGCCATCACGTCGGAGAAGAAGATGTTGGGGCTCTTGCCGCCGAGTTCCAGCGTGACCGGGATCAGGTTCTGCGACGCGTACTGCATGATCAATCGCCCGGTGGTGGTCTCCCCCGTGAAGGCGACCTTGGCGATCCGGTTGCTCGACGCCAGCGGCTTGCCGGCCTCCGCGCCGAACCCGTTGACCACGTTGACCACCCCGGGCGGCAGCAGGTCGCCGATCAGCGACATGAGATAGAGCACCGACGCCGGGGTCTGCTCGGCGGGCTTGAGCACCGCGGCATTGCCGGCCGCCAGTGCCGGCGCCAGCTTCCAGCTGGCCATCAGGATCGGGAAGTTCCACGGAATGATCTGGCCCACCACGCCCAGCGGCTCGTGAAAGTGGTAGGCGACCGTGTCCTCGTCGATCTGAGACAGCGAGCCCTCCTGCGCGCGGATCGCCGCCGCGAAATACCGGAAGTGGTCGGCGGCCAGCGGGATGTCGGCGGCCAGCGCCTCCCGGATCGGTTTGCCGTTGTCCCACACCTCGGCCACCGCCAGCGCGGCCTTATTTTCCTCGATGCGGTCGGCGATCTTGTTCAGGATCGCCGCTCGCTCGGCGGGCGCGGTCTTGCCCCAGGCGGGTGTGGCCGCATGCGCGGCATCGAGCGCCTTTTCCACGTCGGCCTCGTCGGACCTGGCCACCTCGCAGAACGTCTGACCGGTCACCGGCGTCGGGTTCTCGAAATAGCGGCCGCCCACTGGCGCGACCCATTGGCCCCCGATGAAGTTCTCGTACCGGGATTCATACGACATCAATGCCCCGGCGGCACCTGGACGTGCGAAAACAGTCATCGGTTTCAGCTCCTTGTTCTTTCGCGTGACAAGCCTCACAGTACGC